>JADGQE010000074.1 GCA_017882055.1 Thermoflexales bacterium | reverse complement strand
AAGGACAATCAATCTAGGGAGTTTCTCATGAATCAAGATATCAGAACATTCATCTATCCCGTTAAAGACATCGCTCAAGCGAAGACGCTATACAGCCAGCTTTTGGGTGTCGAGCCTTATATGGATGCGGCGTATTACTTGGCTTTAGGGTTGGAGACCAGGAAATAGGGTTAGATCCTAATGGCCACAACCAGGGCATGACGGGGCCTGTCGGCTACTTCCACGTTAGCGACATTAAGAATAGTCTGCAATCATTGTTAGACGCCGGCGCACAAGTACATCAAGCGGTCAAAGATGTCGGTGGCGGTAAGCTGATTGCATCTGTAAAAGACGCAGACAGTAACATCATCGGGCTTATTCAGTTACCTTAATTGCACGAGCGACGAATCAATGTTTCGTCCACCCGCACCATGCGGTCGCAAAGAAATCAAGCGCAAGCGCTATCTTTAACAAAATACTGATGAAAGCACACAAACTACTTACACCGCGTTTTGTGATTTGCGTTGACAACACAGAGTATCCGGCTTCGCTGGAACTGCACAAGATTTATCGGGTCATTCCCGATGACGAGGCTGTTCGCGACGGCGACTGGCGCATTGTGGATGAGAGTGGTAAAGACTACTTATACCCGGCTGAATATTTTGCCGCAATCGACTTGCCGCGTCCCATTGTGCGCATCATGAATAAAGCCTATGCGCGCACATTTCAGTGAGGGTACTCGTGGGCAAGATCGATCAGATTCAGGCTCTCGTCCGCAACGGCCTCTATTACTTGACCGAACACGCCGATGATGAAGCGGGTGTAGATGGCTTCGACATCTATGATGTGGAATATGGAATGCTAACCGGCCAGATTCGACGCACGTGGCCCCAGGAGGAGAAGTACGAAATCATCGGCCCGGCGTTAGATGGGCGTCCTATCGGGATTGTTTGCCGCATCACACTCACGGGCAAAGTCCGTGTCATCACGGTCTATGAAGATCAGCTGTAGTCGAGAAGTTTCAGGAGATGTTGTCATGGGATTCTGGGATGGCGAACGCTGCGAATACTGCCATGGGCTGATCGAAGAGAAGTTGATCGATCTTCCCCGCAAAGTCGGCGAGAAGTATATTCTCATTCAGAATGTTCCGGCTGGCGTCTGCACGGAATGTGGCACCCGCTACTATGCGGCCAATGTCCTCAAGACGATTGAGGAAACCATGCACGGTCGGCGCAAGGCCGAACGCGAAATGCTGATGCCGGTCTATACGTTCTAAAATTCGTTCGAGGTTAATCAAGAAGTATGCCCAATATTTTTCCGTTTACGGCCATTGTCGGCCAGGAGCGCATGAAGCGCGCTCTGATTTTGAACGCCATTTATTCGCAGATCGGCGGCGTGCTGATCCGCGGCGAACGCGGCACGGCCAAATCGACGGCCGCCCGCGCACTGGCGGCGCTGCTGCCGGATATCGAGGTCGTGCAAGATTGCCGCTTCGGCTGCGATCCGGATATGCCGGCGACGTGGTGCACCGAATGCCGCGAGCGAGCGGCCGGCAACGGCACGACGCTGCCGCGCACCAAACACCAGACCAGGTTTGTCGATCTGCCGGTAAGCGCCACCGAAGATCGCGTGGTGGGCACGCTCGATATTGAGCAGGCGATCCAAAAAGGCGTGCGCCGCTTCGAACCGGGTGTGTTGGCCTCGGCCAATCGCGGCCTGCTGTACGTCGACGAAGTCAACCTGCTCGACGATCACGTCGTGGACCTGCTGCTCGACTCGGCGGCGATGGGCATCAATGTCGTCGAGCGTGAAGGCATCTCGTTCAGCCATCCGGCGCGCTTCATCCTGGTCGGCACGATGAATCCCGAAGAAGGCGATCTGCGCCCGCAGCTGCTCGATCGGTTTGCGTTCGCCGTCGATATTCAGGGCATTCGCGATCAAATGGCGCGCATGCAGATTCTCGAACGCAACCTGCAATTCGAAAGCGACCCCGAAGGGTTCCGCGCCGAGTGGGAGCCGCACGAGCAGCAGTTGAGCCGCGAGATCGATCGGGCGCGCCACATGCTGCCTGAAGTGAAATATCGGCAGAGTGATCTGGCTTCCATCGCCGGCATGGTCGGCGGGCTGGGCATCGACGGTCACCGCGCCGACATCGTCATCCTCAAAGGCGCGCGCGCCCATGCGGCGTTGAACAGCCGCGAATACATCACCAAAGAAGATATTTTGCTGGCGGCTGAACTGGCTCTGCCGCATCGCCTCAAGCGCCAGCCGTTCCAGGAAGACGGATCGATCTCGTCACAGGATCTGAGCGAACGGCTCGATCGCGCCGAAAGCGAATTCCCCGGCGGCGACGACGCGGAGTTCGACGAAGAAGGCGAGCCGAGCGGCGCGAAAAAAAAACGGTAGCGCCCGAAGGCGAAGTCCAGGACTCGGCTGACTTCGGGCAAACCGATGCGCGCACCAAAGCGAAGACGACGGGCACGCAGGACGCCTACTGGTGGGAAGGCGGCGACAGTGTGCCGATCGGTGAAACGTTTGACGTGCGCAAGCTCGACACACCGCTCGATAAGCTGACGCGCCGATCGGCGGGCCGCCGCAGCACCAGCAAAACCAATCGCAAGCGCGGGCGCTACATTCAGGCCCGACCGTCCCCTGGCAATCCCACCGACCTCGCATTCGATGCCACGCTGCGCGCCGCAGCCCCTTTCCAAAACGAGCGTAAAGCCAAAGAGCTCCTCGGCCCGGCGCTGCGCGTGAAGCGCGGCGACTACCAGAAGAAGATACGTGTTCGCAAAGCGGCTAACTTGATCTTGTTTGTCGTCGATGCGTCGTGGTCGATGGCGGTAGCCGAGCGCATGTCGGCCACCAAGGGCGCGATCATGTCGCTGCTGACCGATGCGTATCAACGCCGCGATCGCGTGGGCTTGATCGTTTTTCAAAAAGATCAGGCGCGTTTGGTTTTGCCGCCCACGAACTCCGTCGAACTGGCGCAGAAAGCGCTGCGCGACATTCCGGTCGGCGGCAAAACGCCGCTCTCCGCCGGACTCACGCTGACCCACTTCGTTCTCTCGCAAGAGCTGCGCACTCACCCTGACGTCGCGCCGCTGGTGATCGTTTTGACCGATGGCGCGGGCAACGTTTCGCAAAGCAGCCTGTCGGCGCAAGAAGAAACGTATAAAGTCTGCGAACAGATCGTCAGGCTGGATGTTCGCACAGTGGTCATCAATATGGAGCATCCGGCCTTCGATCAAGGGCTGGCGCAGAAGCTGGCCGATCATCTTGAATCGCCGTGCTATTCTCTGCGCGACCTCAAAGCCGAATCGCTGTACCGCACCGTGCGCGACGAACTGGATACGGTGAAGGCGTAAATTGATGGGACGCTGACGGGAGCACTCCCACTCCGCTGCGCTACGAGGACTGTTGTGCACCGCATGTGTCGCGCTGATTTTTGTGCTGTTTGACAGGTGGTCGCTTACGACAGAGATTGATCCTGCCCGCTGGCCCGAACTGTATGAAGCCATTTTGAATTCGTGCTACAATTCCTGCTGAACTAGCAAGAGGAGCGACGACATGACCAACTATCAATTTACCGTCGTGATTGAGCCGGACGAAGGTGGCTTTCATGCTTTTGTTCCGGCGTTGCCTGGCTGCCACACATTTGGCGCAACAATCGATGAGGCGCGCGCGAACATCGCCGAGGCGATTGAGCTGCATATCGAAAGTCTGGCTGAAGATGGTGAACCGATTCCCATCGAACGTGAGCCGTTCATGATCACACGCTTATCCGTGCCCGCCGCATGAGCGACAAACTCCCGCGCATCGACAGCCAGCAATTGATTCGCGCTTTGAAACGAGCCGGTTTTGAAGAGCAACGCCAACGCGGGAGTCATCTGCACCTCAAGCGTGCTTCAGATGGCCGGCGCGTGACCATCCCGGTCCACAAAGGACGTGACATCCCCACCGGTACACTGCACGCCATCTTGCGCGATGCCAACATGAGCCTTGAGGAGTTTCGCAATTTACTTTAGGCAGTGTGACCCCACTTGATCCCGCTCGCTTACTCGAACTGTACGAAGCCGTCTGAATTGGTGTGTTTCAAATGAGTTGAACGAGCCTGCGGCCAAATCGGCTTCGAGAGCGAGCCGGGCAAAGGCAGCACGTTCTGGTTTATGCTGCCCGTCGCGGCTTCGTCAGAACATCCATCAATGTAGGCCATACAAAGCGACTTTCTTGCCTGCTTGAACTTACTCCGAATCGCGGATCGCACCATGCTATAATTACCTGAGTCCGTGCGGTTTAGCACGAACTGCCTCGCTCTCTAATCAAAAATCAGAAATCCAAAATCCAAAATTATTTGGAGGTTGTCTTGAACATTGTCGTCTGTACCAAACAGGTTCCCGACACGGCGGCCACGCTCAAAGTCGACGAGCAGTCCAACGTGAGTTGGGGTGATGCCCCGCTGGTGATCAACCCGTGGGACGAGTATGCAATCGAAGAAGCCATTCGACTCAAGGAAAAGCATGGCGGCAAAGTGACCGTGTTGTCGGTCGGTCCAGAGCAAGCCAGGGAGGCGCTCAAGCAGGCCGTGGCGATGGGCTGCGATGATGCCATCCTGGTGTGGGATGCTTCGCTCGATGGCAGCGACACGCTCGCAACATCGTATATTCTTGCGCAGGCGATCAAGAAGATCGGCAGTGTCGATGTGGTGCTGTTTGGCAAGCAGGCGATCGATGGCGATACCGGTTTGATTCAGGGCGGCGTGGCGCGTCGATTGGGCTGGCCGCTCCTGTCGTTTGTAGCCAAGATCGAAGAACTCGATCCAGCCGCCAAATCGATCAAAGTCAATCGGTTGTTAGAGCAAGGCCGGCAAGCTGTCACCAGCCAATTACCCGTCGTGATCAGCGTCGTCAAAGAAATCAACGAGCCGCGTTATCCATCGTTTATGAATATCCGCAAAGCCAGCAAACTGCAAATTCCGGTCTGGGACTCGGGCGCGATCAGCGTGGAAGCGGGCAAGGTCGGCCGGGCCAATGCCGCGACTAAGTGGACCAGGGTCTTCCCATTGCCCGCGCGCACCGGCAGTGTCGAAATCATCACGGGCGATTCGCCGCAAGCCATCGCCTCAGCGCTGGCCGATAAACTCATGGCGGAAAAAATCATCTAACGATCAACCTTGCGAAGGGCTGATCCCTTAACCACTTTTGCTTCGACAACCTTCGCAAGGTTTTTGGAGACTAACATGGCACACAATATTCTCGTTTGGATCGAAACGTTTCAAGGCCAAGCGGTTGGTTCGTCGTACGAGTGTCTGGGTGAGGCGCGCCGCTTGGCGGATGGTGGCACAGTGACCGCGGCGATGTTTGGCGAGAACGCCGCGAGTATTGCGACCGAAGCCATTGCCTTTGGTGCAGATAAAGCCATCGTGTGTGAAGACGCGACGTTGGCTGAATTCCGCCCCGAACCCTACGTGGCTTTACTAGCAAAGATCGCGAATGATTTGAAGCCCGATATGGTCATGGCCGGCGCGTCGACACGTGGGCGCGATGTGGTCAGCGGCCTCGCCGTCGATCTGGAAACCGGCACGATTGCGGATTGCACCTCGATCGAAGCGCAAGGCAGTGACCTCGTCGTGACGCGGCCGGTGTATGCGGGCAAGTTGCTGGCGACCGTGGTTATTCCGAGCAAGCGTCCGATGATCATCACCACTCGATCGCGCGCCTTCCCGCTGCCGGAAGCAGACGCTTTGCGCACAGGCGAAGTGACCAAAGTGGCTGCCGTCTTGAGCGAAGATCAGATCGTCAGCAAAGTCACCGGCTTCACGACCGAGGGCGAAGGCGACGTGAGCCTGACCGATGCGCGCATCATCGTTTCGGGCGGGCGCGGCGTGGGCGGACCGGAAGGCTTCGCACCGATCGTGGCGCTGGCCAAGTCGCTCAGCGCAGCGGTGGGTGCCAGCCGCGCGGCCGTCGATGCCGGTTGGATTCCATACGCGCATCAGGTCGGCCAAACTGGCAGGACCGTCTCGCCCGACCTGTACATCGCCTGTGGCATCAGCGGCGCGATTCAACATCAAGCCGGCATGCGAACCGCCAAAGTCGTCGTCGCCATCAACAAAGACCCCGAAGCGCCGATCTTCAAACTGGCGCGTTACGGCGTCGTCGGCGATCTATTCCAGATTGCTCCGGCATTGACTGAGGAGTTCAAGAAGCGGCTGGGCAAGTGAGACGATTTTTGATTTTAGATTGCAGATTTCTGATTGGGAAATACGATCCACTAAAGAACACGAAACCACGCGAAAAACTTCGTGCGCTTCGTGTTCTTGGTGGATCATTTTTGCAATCTCGTTTTCCTTGTCTACTTGCCACTCGTTTCCTTTCCCATTTGCGTAATTAACTCGGATCGGGCATAATCAGCCCGATGGCTTCTACCTCCTCACCGCCCAAATCAACGACAGCGACGCAGAAGACTACGCCACAGCCGGTGGTGCATCGCACCCTCACGCTCAAAGTCGATCTGCGCACGTTGGCGGCGCTCGGCGGCGCATTGATCATCATCGGGGCGTTGTTGCCCTGGGTGACTGCGCCCTTCGCGCCGTTGCTGCGCTTGATTCACGGCGACACGATCACGGGCGGCTGGGCGGTCGTAGCCATCGGCGTGCTGGCGATCCTCGTGTTGTTCATCCCGCGCTTCAATATTCCACGCGTCAGTCTGCCGGTGGCGGCGCTGGGTATCGTGGCCGGCCTGATGGCGCTGTCGAGCGCGCAGCAAACACTCGCGCTGCAGCAAACGCTCATCGGCGACCAACCGCTTTCACCGTTGAACGGTATTGGTCTCGGCGTATACATGACGCTGGCCGGATCAATTATTTCTATCCTGGCCGGACTTGCGCCGCAGCCGCTGAGCGGCGAAGCGGCCCGCACCGAGATTCACTTATGGAAGGCGTCGTTCGCCATCTTTGCTTCAATCTTTGTCCTGTTTGTGTTGGGCGGAATCTTTTTCGGCATGTGGTTGGGCGGTGGTGGCACAATCGGGCGCGGCACCTCCACGCCCAGGGCGTTCAATCCAGCGCTGATCGCAACACCGCTGATCAATTTTCAATTGAATCCGCTGTCGACGTTCACACCCACACCGGGCGGGCCAGGCGCAACTGAATTGCCAACCGAATCTTCGTCAACCCAGGGACCATTCGCTTCACCGACGCCGTTGATTCCCGTCGTCGGGCCGACGAATACAGCGGTGCCTTTGCCATTGAATACCTCAACGCCAGTGCCGACATTTACACCGACTCCCATACCGGCGTCGCTCACGCCAACAACTACTCCGCTGCCGTCGCCTCGGGAAACACCGACCGGAATTCCTGCGACGCCCACAGGGACGCCCACTGCGACGCAATCACCGACGCCCACACCGACCGGAACTCTTGCGACGTCCACTGCGACACCCACTGCGACGCAAAGTTAGCCGGGCCTGGAGATTGATGCACACGATGTCTTACGCCGACCGGCTGCAATCTGCCCTGACTGAGCCTGATCGACACTTGCTGCGCGGAGCGGCGTCGATTGCCGCACGGCTGAATCGGCCGCTGTATCTGGTGGGCGGGCCGGTGCGCGATTGCCTGCTGGGCCGGCCGATCGTCGATTTCGATTTAACCGTCGAAGGCGATGCGATCGATCTGGCGCGATCGATCGCGCGCGAATTGGGCGGCACGCTCAAAACGCACGAGCGCTTCGGCACGGCCCGCCTGGCCCTGCCGGGCCGATCGCGAACGATCGATCTGGCAATGACGCGCACCGAGACGTATGCCCGACCGGCGGCGCTGCCCGATGTGCTGGCGGGGGCGATTCAGGACGACATGGCGCGCCGTGATTTCACCATCAACGCCATGGCGATCCGGCTGGATGGCGATTACTTTGGCGAGTTGATCGATCCGTATCACGGCGAAGCCGATTTGCAGCACGGCATGATCCGGGTGTTGCACGCGCGTAGTTTCATCGACGATCCGACGCGGCTGTTTCGGGCCGCGCGCTTCGAGCAGCGTTTTGGGTTCGCCGTCGAGGCCGCCACGCTGAATTTGATCCCGCCGGCACTGCCCGTGCTCGATCAGGTCAGCGGGGATCGGCTGCGACACGAATTCGAATTGATCTTTCGCGAAGATCGTCCCGAGCGGGCGCTGACCCGCTTGCACGACTGGCGCGTGCTGCGGCAGATCGATCACGAATTGATCGTCGACGATCAGATCCGCGCGAAGTTTCAGAGCCGGCCGGCCCCGTTTGAGCCTTTTGCCTGTTGGGTCTGGTTGTTGGGCCACTGCTCGCCCGTCGCGTTGATGCACGTCACTCAGCGGCTGAATTTGCTGCGGGATGACGCGATCGATCTGGAGCAGGTGATGGCGCTGCGCGATCAGCAGACGCTGATCGGCAACGCGCCTTCGGCCAGCGCGCTGTATCATCAGCTGGATTATTTCGGCGACCGGGCCTTGCAGGCGGCGACGGCCGCGATCGACGACGAACGAGCGCGAGCCAATATCGATCGCTATTTGCGTGAACTGCGCGAGGTGAAGCTATCGATCGATGGCACGCGGCTGAAGGCGCTGGGCTTGCCGGAAGGACCTGAGGTGGGCCGTATCCTGACGAAATTGCGCGATGCGGTGCTGGATGGCACCGTCAGCGGCCCGCAGCAAGAAGAAGAGTATGCGCAAACTTTGATCGCGCAGGTCAATTAGGTTTCTGAGAGAAGTCACATGAGCAAACTAAAACGCGAGATCGTACGCGGTGCGCCGATCCGAATGGGGGCGCGTGAAGTCGTGCCCGAGGCCGAAATCTGGTCATGGCAGAAGATGAATGTGACGCTCCCCCGCCGCTTCGATGCGGAGGCAGCCGGCCAGCCAGAACGAGCGTCGGGCTTTGGCGCGCGGTGGGCGTGGGCGCGGCCTACGGCGCTGATCGAACGCGAGGGCGATCGCACACGCCGCCTGCGCATCGTTGATCGTAATCGCCAGCTTGAAACGCTGTTCGTGATCGCGGCGGTGTTGCTGCCCATCGTGTTGAATGCGGCGGCGCGGCTGGCCCGCCAGTCACGCTCACCCGCAGCGCCCCCCAGCACTCCGCTGAAACAACTTGATTCTGAGAAAGGAATTTGCCATGTCTGAATCTGAACCGTTGAGCATGGTCGGGCAAAGTGTTAATCAGTTTTTCGCGATCTTCCGCCAGGCGCAAGAGAATGTCTCGATTGAGGTCGTGTACGGGCAGCCGATTTCGCACGACGACAAATTGATCGTGCCGATCGCCAGCGTCTCGCATCTCTTTGGCATGGGCGGCGGCATTGGCTCAGCTGCGAAACCGGAGAAGACCGATGAAGGCGGCGGTGGTGGCGGCGGTGGAGCGGTCAACGCCCGGCCGATCGCACTGGCCGAGATCGGCGCGGACGGCGTGAAGATCATTCCGATCGTCGACGAGAATCGCGCGCTGGCCGCCGGCATTGCCTTCGCCGCGTGGGCCGTGTTCTGGACGGCACGCGCGCTCATCAAAATCTTTAAGTAATTGGTCAACTGGCCGCTTCGCGTGATCAACTGGTCAGCGAGCATTGCTCATTGTCTTGCCATGCAGCGTCGATCGCTTCGTTGGGATACCCTGATAGGCAGCCTGATTCTGATCGGGTTGGGTGCGGCCTTGTTGATCGATCAATCGGAAACGCTGCCGGAGGCCGTCCACCGCTACTGGCCCGTGGTCTTAATCGTCTGGGGCGTGCTGAACTTGATCGGTCAGTTTCGCATTCTGGAAGACCGCTGGGCGGGCACCGACTACGGCACGGGCCTGTATGTGATCCGGCATCGACGCCGCCGACCGAGCCGCTTTCTGCCCGGCCTCGTGCTGTTGCTGCTGGGTGGATTGTTCATGTGGGCCAATTTCAATCCGTCGGCGGGCATCACCCTTGGGCCGATCGTTTTGATCGGGGTGGGTGTAGTCATTTTACTGCGAACGCTGTTGCTGGTGTAAAGATAGTTGGTTAACGGGTCAATTGGCCGAAGGTGGTCGGTTGGTCATCTCAAGAAAAGCCAAAGGAGAAGCGCATGTCTTGTGAGTTAGGCCTTCAGCCCGGCATCTGCATTGGGCCACTGCCGATCCGTTTTTACGGCATGGTCATCGTGCTGGGTATCATCATCGCCGGCTTTGTCGCCGCGCGCGAAGCTCGCCGCCGGGGCGAGAATCCCGATCGGATCTGGGACGCATTAGTCTGGGTCGCCATTGCGGGCATCGTCGGGGCGCGGCTGTATCATGTCCTGTCCACACCAGCAGGCTGCAGCGAAACTGTTCCGATCTGTGGTTGGCCGTGGTATAAGAATCACCCGGTTGATGCTCTGTTTATCTGGAATGGCGGGTTGGGTATCTTCGGGGCGATTCTGGGTGGCGCGATCGTCGTCCTCATCTATGTGCGGCGGAACAAACTTTCGCTGCCGCGTTATCTCGACATCGCCGCGCCTGCGCTGCTGATCGGCCAGGCCATTGGCCGCTGGGGCAACTTCCTCAATCAAGAACTATACGGCCCGCCGACGAATTTGCCGTGGGGAATTTCGATCGACGCCGCGCACCGTTACGGCGACTTCGCCGATCTGACACGCTACCCGGTCGAGACCACGCGCTTCCATCCCGACTTCTTGTATGAGTCGATACTGAATGTGATCGGCTTTATTGTGTTGGTGATCGTGGCCCGCAAGTTTCAGCGCCGCCTCAAAGATGGCGATCTGATCTTGTTGTATATGATCTGGTATCCGATCAATCGCATCCTGGTCGAATCGCTGCGGCCGGATGCCTGGACGGTGAATGGTGGATTGGCGACCGCACAGTTGATCTCGATCATCCTGATCGTGGTGGCTGTGGGGCTACTGGTCGTGCGTCATCGACCCGGGCGGGCTGTGGCTGCCGACTGATTGGATCGACACTTTTGCACTACACCCATTCTGGCGCTAAGTAATTAATTACCTCAGCGCTGCGCTGATTAATTTGATCGTGATCCAGCAAGGTTCGGGCTGACAGCTGATGGCTGGGATATGAGCCGAATACTCGCAGTGAAAGAGAGTATTCGGCCAGGGCATCTAGTGTCCGGAGCACGGCAGGGTCGCTGGTCGAGCCGATGAAGTCGATGAAGAAGACGTAATCCCACAGCGTACCCGCCAGGGGATGCGATTCGATCTTGATAATATCGATCTCATGCACAGCGAACACGCTCAGCGCCTTGCCCAACATGCCCGGCAGGTTGGGCAGCTTGAAGGCAATCGAGGTCTTGGCATTTTCACGTGGATCAACGCGATTCTGCGCAATGAGCAGGAAACGCGTGTAATTGAGCGGATCGTCCTCAATGCCTTCGGCCAGAACTTCCATGCCATAGATCTCGGCGGCACGGCGCGAGGCAATGGCGCCCACTGATCGATCGCCTTTTTCGCGCACCATCTTCACACCACCCGCGGTGTTATATACGGCTTCGGTCGTCACATTGGGCAGCGTCTGCAGAAAAGAGTGACACTGAGCCAGACCTTGTGGATGGCTGATCACGTGCCGAAGTTCCGGCAGCGTCACACCCGGATGAGCAATCAGGCAATGCTGGATTCGCAGGAAATGCTCGCCGACGATTGAGACCGGATGCCGGTATAGCAAATCGTAGTTGCGTTCGATGTTGCCGGCCAAGGAGTTTTCAATCGGCACCATACCGTATTCGCAGACATCCGACTGTACGGCCGCAAACACTCCGTCGAAGGACGGACACGGATACGTATTGACATCTGCACCAAAATATTTCAGCGCGGCTTCTTCAGAATACGCGCCCGGTTCTCCCTGATAGGCTATTCGCATCATTCAGTCTCCAAACTCCGGCATATCATCCCCGAGCGGCCCTCGTACTCGCGGCCAGCCCGATGGCGAACCATTCTACGAATACGAACTTGCCAATTGCGCCCTGACTGCGTCTGTTTCTGTGCAACATTAAAATTGTAGTTGATAATCGTTCAGTTGGCAAATGAATCGACGCGACCGAATCACCGCTCAAAGTACCAGGTGGCAATGACGCGACGCATATCGTCGGTCAATTGGGCACGTCCTCTCACTGATTACAAATTGCGT
>JADGQE010000413.1 GCA_017882055.1 Thermoflexales bacterium | reverse complement strand
GCGTGGAAACTATTTCACAGTCGCTGGAATCTCAGCCGCCAGGCCACACGCCGCCCGCGCATCCTGTTCCTGGCCGATCGCAACATCCTCGCCAACCAGGCCTACAACGCCTTCTCTCCTTTTCCCGAAGACGCGCTGGTGCGCATCGAGCCGGACGACATCCGCAAAAAAGGCCGCGTGCCCAAGAACGGCAGTTTGTTCTTCACCATCTTTCAAACCTTCATGAGCGGGCCAAACGACACCCCGTATTTTGGCGAGTACCCGCCGGACTTCTTCGATTTCATCATCATCGACGAGTGCCATCGTGGCGGCGCGAACGACGAGAGCAACTGGCGCGGCATCCTCGATTATTTCACGCCCGCCGTACAACTCGGCCTCACCGCCACACCCAGGCGCAAAGACAACGTGGACACGTACAAATATTTCGGTGAGCCGGTCTACATTTATTCGTTGAAAGAAGGCATCAACGACGGCTTCCTCACGCCGTTCAAAGTAAGGCAAATCACCACCTCGCTCGACGAGTACGTCTACACCTCGGACGACATGCTGATCGAGGGCGAGATCGAGCGCGACAAACAGTACACCGAAAGCGACTTCAATCGCATCATCGAAATCAAGGAACGCGAAGCGCACCGTGTGAAACTGTTTATGGGCCTGATCAACCAGCCCGAGAAAACGCTGGTGTTCTGCGCCACGCAAGATCACGCACTGGCCGTGCGCGACCTCATCAACCAGCTGAAGACCGGCAGTGACCCGCACTATTGCGAGCGCGTGACGGCCAATGATGGCGCGCTGGGCGAGCAGCATTTGCGCGACTTTCAGGACAACGAGAAAACCATCCCGACCGTCCTCACCACTTCCCAAAAGCTCTCCACCGGCGTGGATGCGCGCAACATCCGCAACATCGTCCTCATGCGGCCCATCAATTCGATGATCGAGTTCAAGCAGATCATCGGGCGCGGCACGCGGCTGTATGACGGCAAGGAATACTTCACGATCTACGACTTCGTGCAGGCACATCACCACTTCAGCGATCCGGAGTGGGATGGCGAACCCGCAGAGCCGGACGAACCCGAACCGATTGCTTATCCGATCGAACACAGCCAACCAGAGAGCGTCGCAAAAGATGAAGCGGGCGCGTATGGCCGCCCGCCTAAAATCAAAGTGAAACTCGCCGATGGCAAAGCCCGCGCGATTCAACACATGGTCGTCACCACTTTCTGGCATCCCGACGGTACCCCCATGACGGCTCAGCAATTCATGGAACTGCTCTTCGGCAAGTTGCCGGAGTTCTTCAAGAGCGAAGAAGAATTGCGCACCTTGTGGTGCGCCCCGGCCACCCGCGCCGATCTGCTGCACCGCCTGACCGAGAAAGGCTTCGGCCCGGAGCAGTTGACCGAGATGCAGCGCATCATCGACGCGGAGAACAGCGACCTGTTCGACGTGCTGGCCTATGTGGCCTACGCGCTGCCCACCGTGAGCCGCGAGGCGCGCGCCACGACGGCAAAGGTTGAGATCAGCACGCACTTCACCGCCAATCAGCAAGCCTTCATCGATTTCGTGCTGGCGCAGTATGTGCAGGTGGGCGTGGAGGAACTCGCACCGGACAAGCTCGCGCCGTTGCTGCGGCTGAAGTACCATAACGCCCTCGCCGACGCCGTGGCTGATCTAGGCCAACCCGATGAGATCAACAAGGTGTTTGTGGGGTTTCAGAAATATTTGTATCAAGCGCCGATCGCGGGATGACATTCAACGGAGAACCATGAGCGAATACCAATATTACGAATGGCAAACCATAGACCGTCCCTTGACTGCGTCCGAACAACGCGAAGTCGATGGGCTTTCCAGCCACATGGATGTGGTCACGTCCACGCAGGCTATCGTCACCTACTCGTGGGGAGATTTCAAACATGACCCTGAAAAAATATTGCTAAAATACTTTGACGCATTCCTATATGACTCAAACTTTGGCGTGCGACGGCTCATGTTCCGCTTGCCCAAAGACCTGGTGGATGTTTCCTCCCTCCGGCCCTATCTCGTTGAAGATCGGATCATGCTCGAAGCACACGGTAAATATTTTATCCTCGAGATTCAGATCAACGAAGATTCTGATTTCTTTGAATGGGTTGAATCGGACAGCGTCCTCGGTCAACTCACCCCGCTGCGCGAACAACTCCTGCAAGGCGATATGCGGATGCTGTATCTGGCCTGGCTCAAAGTGATTTCGATGGACGACCCCGAAGTAGTGGAAGAGGAACCTGAACCGCCTGTGCCCGCCGGCTTGAAGAAACTAAACGCCAGCCTGCAAGCGTTTGCGGACTTCTTCGAAATAGATCCGCATCTCATCTCAGCCGCGGCTGTTTCCAGCAAAAAAGAGGAATCATCGCCCGAGCCTGATCTCGAATCCGCGATCGCAAAATTGACTCGCGCAGAAAGCGACGCCCACCTGCTTCAAATCGCGCGCGGCGAACCTGGCGCAGTTTTAGCCTTGAAAAAGAAACTGACCCACTTGATCGGAGGAAAGCCCTCTTCGCAATCCCAGTCGAAGCGCAGCGCGGTTGAATTATTCGAACAAGCCAAAAACATCGAAATGGAAGCAAACCGCAAAGCGCGGGCGGAAGCCGAGCGCCAGAGAATCCAAAGGCTGGAAAAACTTGCCCAGGAGGAAGAATCCGCCTGGGCGAATGTCGAACGCCTGCTTAACCAGAAACGCGGCTCAACCTATGACGAAGCCACCAAACTGCTAGGCGAATTGCGCGACATGTCTGAATATAAACAGAGAACACCCAGGTTTGCGGAACGCTTTAAATCCATTTGCGAGCGATATGGAAAAAGCGCTGCGCTGGTTGACCGCTTTCGCCGCGCAGGCTTGATGTAAGGTGTGCGCGAGTGGCCGGGTAATAGGTCTTCGTTGGGTTCCAGCAATATCTAGATCAACCGCAAAGCGCGGCTTGATTAAGACCAGATCAGGGGGTAGATGGCATGACCAGGAAACACATGAGGTGGGTCTTCAGCCCATCGAAAGCGGTTAAACCGAAAATATCGGCGGGCGTCAAAACCACGGTGGAGCAGCAAGCTCAGGCGCTCATTGATACCGTGCTCAAGCCGAAGCACATCCAGCCCCCGCCGCCAGACGCCCGGTTCAACTACGTGGTTGACATTTACGGCAAGTGGTATGGCAACAATTTCTCCTTCTGCGCTCAATATGCCTGCCCTGGCCCGAATGCGCTGGCGCCGTTCTTTGAAGACAAGTTTGCCCGGCTGGAATGCATCGACGGGCAAGGCCGCTTCAGTCTCGCTTATAAGCGTTATACCGGCGAATGGGTTGAAATTTATCCAGACCTGTCACTCGCCCAATGTTTGGGCGCGATCAAGGATGATCCGTTTTTTGAGCTGTGATCGCCTGGCGTGAATGCCAGGCCCCTGCTTGATAATATGGCCAAACTCAAACTCGATTTACACGACATCTACAATCGCGGCGGTCAGATTGACGCCGAACTCAATCGCATTGTGCAGGAAGCGATTGACAAGAAGATTGAGCTGGTTGAGATTATTCCCGGCAAAGGCAGCGGGCAACTCAAGAAAAAAGTCCTGCGC
>JADGQE010000412.1 GCA_017882055.1 Thermoflexales bacterium | reverse complement strand
ATTACCGAAGCCACCGATGCGATCGCCGTGGTCGTGAGCGAAGAGCGCGGCCAGATTTCGATCGCGCACAATGGCCGCATGATCCGCCGCCTGGACGCCCAGCGCCTGGAAAGCGTGCTGCGGGCCTTCTACCAACTCGATCGGCATTCCACTCCGCCGCGCGGGATCAGGTGGCTGCGCCGCTTGCTGGGCATTCAATCGAAAACATCTTCTCCGACCGCGGGGTCTTCCGGCTCCGCGCCGCGCAGGACGGCCGACGGATGACTGGCACGCCCCGTGGGATCAAATGGATTCTCAACAACCTGGGCAGCCTGATCATCGCCATCGCCCTGGCTGTGCTGGTGTGGATCGTCGCGGAGCAGGAAGCCTACCCCAACGTCGAACGCATTTTTCCTACACCCGTCGCCATCGTCGCACAAAACATACCGGCGGGCATGATCGCGTATGGCGAGAGCGCACGGAATGTGCGCGTGACCTTCAACGCCCCGCAGAGTTCGTTGGATATCCTGACGCTCGATCGCATCGCGGCGACGATCGATCTGAGCCAGCAGCTTTCGGGCACACTCGAGCTGCCGGTGCGTGTGACCGTGGCCGATCGCATGGTGCAGCCCATCAAAATCGAGCCGGCGATCGTGAAACTCAACCTGGAGCCGCTGGCCGAAGTGAAGGAACCCGTGACGATTAACGTCGTCGGCGAGCCGGCGCTGGGCTATAAAGCGTCGCCGGTTCAAACGACGCCGGCCACCGTGACACTGCGCGGACCGGCTTCACTGGTTCAGCAAGTGGCCGCCGTGAGCGGGCAAATCTCCATTCAGGATGTGCGCGCATCGATCTCGCAGACCATTTCGCTTTCGCCCCGCACCAGCGACGGGCAATTGGTCCCTTACGTCTCACTGAATCCCAGCACGACCCTGGCGTTTGTCGGCATTCAGCAGCTGGGTGGCTTCCGCGATCTCGCCGTGAAGATCGATCTACAAGGTGTCGTGGCGCCTGGCTACGCGATCGCCAACGTCACCGTCAACCCGCAGATCGTCACGGTGTTCGGCAGCGCGGCCACGCTTAACGCACTGCCCGGCTTTATTGCCACCCAACCGGTCAGCGTCACCAATGTGACCGAAGACCTGGATCGACGCGTGCGGCTGAATCTGCCCTCGGGCGTGTCCATGCTGGGCGATCCCAATGTTGAGGTCACCGTTAAGGTCAACGCCATCGAAAGCAGTGTCACGATGCAGATCACACCCACGCTGCAGGGCCTGCAGCCCGGCCTCGCCGCCGCACTCTCGCCCGCCACCGTGGATGTTATTTTGAATGGCCCGATTTCGAAATTGGATAAACTGCGGCAAAGCGATATCGAAGTCGTGTTGAATTTGCTGAATCTGGGTATCGGTACGCATCAACTCACGCCGGATGTCATTGTGCCTGACGGCTTCACGGTTGGCAGCACGCTGCCGGCGATCATCCAGGTCACTATCGCAGAACAGCCCACGCCCACGCTGACGGCGACGGCCACGCTGACGACAACGACCGTACCCAACCCCCTGCCCACTCCCACGCCCAAACGCAAGTAGACTTGGAGCAGTGAACCTTGTCGAGTGGCAGTGTGATACAATAGCACCAGTCCACGCTACCTTCAGCGCTGTCTACTCGATCAACCCAAATTCACACTTATGACCAAACCATTTGTTGCCCTGGTAGGCCGGCCCAATGTCGGCAAGTCAACTTTGTTCAATCGCCTGGCCGGCGAGCGGCTGGCCGTCGTCGACGAAACGCCCGGCACCACGCGGGATCGGCTGCATGCCGATAGCGAATGGAACGGGCACACCTTCACGATAATCGACACCGGCGGAATCGAGATCATTCCTGATCGGGCACGCCGATCCGATCGGGCGCTCAGCTCCAATACTTCAAACGCACAGGCTTCGCTCGAATTTGTGCCGTTGATCCGAGCGCAGGCTGAAATCGCCATTTCTGAAGCCGACGCCGTCATCTTCGTCGTCGATAGCGAAAGCGGCTTGACGAATGCCGATCGCGAAGTGGCCGACATTTTGCGGCGTTATCAATCCGAGCGCGATGGCCAACCTTGGCCGCCGATTTTTGTGGCGGCCAATAAAGCCGATAATCAAACGCGGCGCGAGGCGGCGATTGAGTTCTACGAACTTGGCCTGGGTGAAGTCTACCCGATCTCGTCACTGCACGGCCAGAGCACCGGCGATTTGCTGGATGCGGTCGTTAAAGCCTTCGCACCGATCGAGCCTGAAGAAGCCGACGAATCGGTGAAGATCGCCATCGTCGGGCGGCCCAACGTCGGCAAGAGCTCGCTGCTTAACGCGCTGATCGGACAGGAGCGGGCCATCGTCAGCCCGGTGCCCGGCACCACCCGCGACGCGATCGATACGCCGCTGGTGTGGGGCAATCTGGCGGTGACGCTGATCGACACGGCGGGCATTCGAAAACGCGGCCACATCGATCCGGGCGTGGAGAAGTATAGCGTCTTGCGCGCCCTGCGCGCGATCGAGCGAGCCGACGTCGCGCTGTTGGTCATCGATGGAGTCGAGGGCGTAACCGCGCAAGACGCGCACGTAGCCGGTTATATTCTGGAAGAAAATAAAAGCGTGGTCCTGGTCGTCAATAAGTGGGATATGCTCCAGCCCGGCCTGCAGCCTAAGGAAGATGGGACACTCACCCCCACAGAAAAAGAGTTCAGCATGCGGCTGCGCAGCGAATTGAATTTTTTGGACTACGTGCCGGTAATCTTTGTGTCGGCAAAAACGGGCCTGCGGGTGGACGAAGTGATGGCGCTGGCCCTGCGTGTTCAGGAAGAGCGCTTGACGCGTATCTCGACCAGCGAACTCAACCGCATCGTGCGCGACGCGATCGATAAGCAGTCGCCGCCGAGCAAGGCGGGGCAGCGCTTGAAAATCTACTATGGCTCACAGGTGCGGACGGACCCGCCGACCTTTCTGTTCTTTGTGAACGATACCAAACTGGTGCACTTCTCGTACGAGCGTTTCCTTGAAAATCAAATCCGCGCCGTCTACGAATTCGTCGGCACGCCGCTGCGCCTGAGTTTCCGCAATCGCGCCCGCGCCGAATTGGATTGATGGAAAAACCTTGCGAGGGTTGTACCTGAAGAGCGCCAACCGACGCGAAACCCAATACAGTTCAGACACATGCGGTGCAGTGCTCCCGTAAGGCTTGCAGCCCGCGTCCGCGCGGATCTGTGTATTAAAGCAATCCCGGCCAAATATGTATGACTTGACTCAATCTCTCGAACGCTATGGCAAACCGTTGCTCGATCCGGCAGTTCATACCCGTTTCATCCGCAGGGCCGGCGCCATTTACGGCCTCATCTTTGGATTCGGTTTCGCGGTGTTGTTGTGGCTGCCCGATGCGATCCAGTTGCAGCAGGCATCGGCCTATTTGGCGTGGGCCAAACTCCCCGTCGGTTTGATCGTCTGCCCGCTGATCGGATTGGCGGCCGGGTCGCTTGCGGCCCGTGCGCGATCGGCGTTGGTGAGCGTTTTGATCTGGATCGCAGCGGGTATCGCTATTGCCTGGGTGGCAGGTCATGTTCCGTATGAGGGCGTAAACCTGATCGC
>JADGQE010000073.1 GCA_017882055.1 Thermoflexales bacterium | reverse complement strand
ATCACACATTTCGCTCTACGCCAGTTGATATCCCAACCGCTCCAACTCCGCCGCGATGCGCGGCGTCGTCACCCAGTATCGATCGTCATCGCCAAGCACGATCCACAGAGGTTTTACCGCGTGGGTGCAAAACGATTCAGCAGCAGCGATGTCGATAAAGCGACTCAGATAGCCGGCACGCTGCCAGGCTTCCAATTGTGTATTGAACTCTGCCGTAGATTGGCTCATTAGTTTTCAGGCGACTCTGCCCGTTCCAAATTCAGCGCCAGCAGCCGCGCCAGAATGTCATCGTCGCTGAGGTCCGACGGCCAGCCATACGCCGCGAAGACCGTCGCGTCCAGTTTCTCGTGTGCGTTGTCGAGCCAGGTCGGACGTTCGTTGTAGAGATTGGTGAGAGTGCGTTTCTGGTGTAGGGGCGATTCGTGAATCGCCCTGGGCGGATCGTGATCCGCCCCTACGTCTGACGGGTTCAACCACGCGTTGCGCAACTGCACCAGTTCACGTGCGGCCGCGGCGATGGTTTTGACGCGCGGATCATTCTTGGGCTCTTCGCTCGGCGGCTAGGGGAAGGGGAAGGTTTCAAAACAAGTGGTATTGTTGTAAGTTGGATCGTTGCCGACGCCATGCCGCGACGATGTTGCTAATGCCCAAACTTCATGCAGGCGCGAATGAAGGATGCCGAAAAAGTAATCATCGTCGCGAGCAAAGACAAATGTGCGATCATTGGCCAACACTTCACTCGGCAACCACACGAAGATTCGATGCTTGGCAACGCGTGGTGTTGCAATGAAGCGTAACTTGCCAATCAGGGCTTCGCGCATTCCTCGTCTCGCCTCTGCATACTGCCACCACTTTTCAGCATAAGCCGCTCGCCGATTTTTAGAGCGTATAGGATAAACAACTTTCTTCAAATATTCGAATGGCATTTCATAAAATGCGGCTTGTTCTTTTGGCATTAGACCAAAATCGATAGTCCACTTACCTCGCGCGCCTTGAACAAGATCGGCTGCACTTACAACCATACGAACAACATCGCTGTTTGGGCGTTTGTTGGGATTGTGTGGTGCCGCCAGCATCCGTTGGGCAATCTGTTCATCAATGTCAAATTGTCAAATGGCCCTTTGGGTGACGATCCTTGATAGCAGATGTTTGCGTTCTCCGGCAAAACTTTGGCCTGCGTCAAATCAGCATCAGTGGTCAAATCAGAATTGATCTTGGACACATTATACAGCACCAAAAAATGTAGCACCGGTGATTTGACCCCTGTGGAATACCGATTACAATCTCCTAGTGACATTCGATACTTCGCCAGGGGTCAAACTGCATGCTTTTTTTCCATTCCTTTAGGCAAGCGTTCCGTCACCTTGTCTCAACGCTCGAACAGGCTTTTCTCCAAGTCACGCAACACGCCCTTCGATGATGGCATTCTCGATTGCCGTCAACCTGTTCCGCAGCAAACCCCAACTCATGGCTAAGGACGTCTTGCTACGTCAGCAACTCAACTCCTGAATGGTCTACATCATGACCACCGGCGTGCGGCCTGGGCCCGCTTGGGGACGCGGACAGGGTTTTTGGCCAGCACATGTCTCCCAGCCTCTCTGAGGTAAAGTGCCTGAGTATTGCCACTTTCAAGATACAGGAGGCGTGGTGCGGGGCGTGACCTTCCACTGCCGCTCATGGATAAGTTCCTTCACCTGCGCGACCCGCGCGAGCAGATTCTTGAATTCCGTATAAAACAGCGATGTGATGATCAAGTAGAAAACGAACCAGCGTTTACGCTTATGGATTTCGGGTACGCTGACCATATAGGCGAATAGCGCCTGACCGGGGCCAACACTAAGTGTAAATAAAGTGGTCAGCACGAAAATGGGAACAAACCAATCCAGCTTATCCACTCCTCGATATTTCACAATCCAATAGGCAATGAGTGGAGTCATCTGGATAGAAATCCACGGATAGATTTCCCGCCAGCCGAGCAGCCAAAACACACCTAACTTCTGGCGCAGGGATAAATGCTTCGAGCGCAAGCCGCTCCACAGATGTTTAACAGATACTTGATACCAGCCTTGCGCCCAGCGCATACGTTGATTCCACAGTGCAGTGATGCTCGTTGGGGCGAGCTCGGCCGACAGTAACAGCGGGTCCGAGATGATTTTTGCTCCGGCTTCAGTGATGCGCATTGAGGAGTCAATGTCTTCAGTCAGCATAAAACCATGCATGCGAGTCTGCCGCAACAGGTTTGTCTTCCAAAAACCGTTGGAGCCGCCAAATATTCCGAAGTTATGCAGGCGCATCCGCCCAGGGTGGCTGCTGCCATAAATCACCTCGAACTCAACCGCCACTAGACGCGAAATCCAGTCAGCCTCGCCATTTCGCACTACGCAATGGCCTTGTACGACATCATAGCCTTCGGCAAGCCATCGCCAGGCCCGCGTAAAGGCAGTCGGGGCCGGTTGATGGTCGGCGTCAAAAATCCCGACAAATTCGCCGCGCACTTCGGCCAACGCCGCGTTAACATTCTGGGCTTTGGATGTGCTGTTCGGAATTCGAAGTGGGATGAAACGCGCATCTTTCCGGGAGATATCGCGGAGGATATTTTCGACCGGCATATCATGGGGCGTGTTGTAGGCCAGGATTATCTGCAGTGGGGCCGGGTACTCGACCCGCAAGAAAGCTTCTACGGTCTCGACAATTGTCAACGCTTCGTTTGGTAAATAGGCGGCGATGATGGCGCTGGCCAGTGGATAGGGATTTTTGGGCTCGGCAGGAGGGTGGACTGTTTTAAGAGAGAGAAAGCCTTCAATCCATATGAAATACGCTGTAAGCGCCAGCGCAATCACTACGATAATATACATATAGCGTGTGATATCGTACCCGATCGAGTCGAACCACGCATACACGAAAAATGGAATTACCCAGCCCACGATCAGAGTCAGGGTGATCTGCCAGGGCAGGTTGAGCCGCGCCCTAAGTTGCTCCCAGCGTGTTTTGGCGCCCGGCCGGACAGCGGTTTTTTTCCGGGCAGCCAGAGATCCCATCTCCGGTCCGTACTGCCGTGAATGAAGATCGCGATGAGCCACAGCGATATCGAGTGCGGTCAAGGCATGATCCCGGAGTTCCTCCAGTGAAGACCCGGCGGCGAAGGTTGTGAACCCAAAGGCAGATGTCAGCCGAAGATGTTCTCCTCCGGCTATAAAGGTATGGCGAGCGATATTTTGTGATAGCGTGTCGAGATGGCGCTGTGCAGTTTCGGGAGTTGTCTCGGGCAGGAGTAATCCAAAACTTCCTGGAGCACCTCCCAAGCCAATTAGATCGAGCGGCCGCTGCTCGACCGTGAGCAAATTTGCAAGTTGTTTGGCAATCTCTGATTCAGCCCGGGGGCCAAGACGTTGCCGCACACTCGTCCACTCAGCCAGGGAAAGATAAGCCAAGCAGCCATTTGCGCCACCGCGTCTTGTGCGTGTGACTTCGCGCTCGGCCTCATCGCGAAAGATGCGTTCAGTCAACAGCCCAGTTAGTCGATCCCGCATCAGTAAATCACTGGGCACTGGAGGCCGTTCGATTTTTGATCGGACACGGGCCAGCAATTCGGACATCACGAAAGGTTTGACCAGGTAATCATCTGCGCCCAAGTTCAAGCCGGCTATCACGCTGCTGGTCGATCCTCGAGCAGTAACCAGGATCAGTGGGATCCCCCGCGTCGACTGTTCCGAACGCAGCTGACTAAGCAGGGTCATGCCATCCATGTCCGGCATCATGACATCGGAGATAATCAAGTCAGGAGTCGCTTCTGCGATTCTATCAAGTGCCTCGCGGCCATTTTCCGCTGAGATCACATCATAGCCTTCATTCTGCAAGGCGGCTACGATTACTTTGCGAATGGAATCATCGTCATCAATCACAAGGATAGTTGCTACTCGTTGAATCATAAACTCTCTCCTTATCTTCTTTAACGGAAATGCGGTTTCGACTTGATGTACTACTTAGGCGCTAAGGGTAATAGAAACGTAAAGGTTGTCCCATGGTCAACTACACTTTCAACCCAGATGCGGCCTCCGTGTGCCTCTACGGCCAGCCGGAAAAATACCAATCCAAGCCCGCTGCCCCGCTCGAGATTTTTACCAGTAATATATTTCTGGAACAGCATGTACTGCAATTTTGGGGGAATACCCGGTCCGGTGTCTGTGACCATCACTCGCAACATCGCCGGGTTGTCGAGATCTACACAGGCAGAAATTTGAATCTCCCCGGCCTTAGGTGTAAATTTCAGGGCGTTGCCGACCAGGTTTTGCAACACTCGGCCGATTAGCCCCGCATCGATTAGGACAGGCGGGAGACTGGCCGGTACTTGATTGACCAGTCGAATTTGCTTCGAGTTGGCAAGAGGGTTCTGGGATTTTAGGTTCTCCGCAATCAGGTTGCTAAGGGCTACCGGCTGGCGATCAACCGGCATTTGCCTGCTTTCCAAACGACCTACATCCAGAATGGTATTGACCAGCTCCAACATATGCTTCGTGCTGTTCCCCACAATATCCAACAGATTGCGATGTTTGGGCTGCAATGATTCAGTCTCAAGGATGTCGATGGCCAGCATAATACCCGACAGTGGGTTGCGGAGATCATGGACGATCATATCCGTCAAGTCAGCGCGCAACTTTTCGAGCAATTTGCGTTCCGTTATATCATGTGCGATGGTAGATGCACCGACAATCTGGCCGGTACTATCTCTAATAGATGAGATGGAGAGAGAGACTGGCAGCAATCGACCGTCTTTCGTGAAGCGTTCCGTTTCAAAGGCCTCAACCGATTCGCCTTGCCTGATCCGGGCGAGAAGCTGTGGAACCTCGTCTGGTCGATCGGGGGGCACTAGAATAGAGATCGGGCGATTGATCATTTCAGCGGCGGTATAACCATATAGGTGCTCAGCACCAACATTCCAGTCAACGACAATACCGCTCAATGTTTTTCCGATAATGGCGTCCTGAGACGAATTGACGATGGCGGCGAGACGTGATGCAGCTTGCTCGGTCAGTTTACGCTCAGTGATGTCACTAGCAATGCCGATGATCTGGTATGCTTTGCCGTTCTGGTCTAAGAGTGGAAAATATTGAGCCGTAATCCAGTGCAGGCTGTTATCCGGTTTGAGGATGCGAAATTCCTGCTTTTTACCCAGGCCGGTTTCAAGCAGCGCCGCTTTGACGCGAGCCTGATCGTCAGGATGGATGGCATCCAGATAGGAGCGTCCGTTTTCATACAGGCTTTCGCGACTGCGGCCCCACATCGTTTCATACGCCGGGCTGACGTAGATGATTTTTCCTTGGTTGGGTTCTGACAGCCAGAAGATTTCAGGAATATTCTCGACCAGGGTGCGGAAGCGTTCTTCATCCTGCCGGATGGTTTGAACCAATTTCGCATTCGAGATCGCAACCGCGATTTGATTAGCGATCGTGCTGAGTGCTTGTTCATGTTCACGGGTATAGATGTTTGGCCTGTAGTCTTGCGCCCCAATTGCCCCAATCACTTTTTCATTGATCTTCAGCGGAACGGTCAAATGTGAGCGCGTGTCTATACCATCGCCAAAGGCTTCTGCCCCCAGCTTTTTGGCAGTCGCCTCATCCCAATCGTTCAGCAACAATGATTCCCCGGTTGTAATCACCGTCGGGCTGATCCCTTTTCCTTTCATGAGCGACAGCCGCCGGTTAGGCGAACGCCCGCTCCGGTCATATAAATACACATCTTCCACTTCGCCGGCGGCCTCATCCAACACTGAAACGACAAAAACCTCGGCAGGCATTAATTGGCCGACTGCCTGATGGGCGACTTGGTAGATCGATTCGAGTTCGAGCTTGGCCGAGATTTGCTGACTGGCTTCGTAAATGGTCGCCAGCGTTTTGACTTGTCGAGACAAGGCAGCTTCGGCTTGTTCACGGGCGGCGATCTCTTGATTCA
Organism: Thermoflexales bacterium; assembly: GCA_017882055.1. Lineage (GTDB taxonomy): Bacteria > Chloroflexota > Anaerolineae > Fen-1058 > Fen-1058 > JADGQE01. The sequence goes on along the minus strand of JADGQE010000073.1, from coordinate 6,169 downwards.
GCCGTCCTATATCGCGGCGCAGTTCCAGTTCAGTGATCGCGCGGCGGCTGAGAATGCGCAGCATTTCAACTTGCTCGGGCGTCAGGGTGCGGGGAACTTTGTCAATCACACACAATGTGCCCAGCGCGGAACCAGCCGGCGTGATGAGCGGTGCGCCGGCATAAAAGCGGATATTGGGATCGGAAGTGACCAACGGATTGACCGCGAAGCGTTCATCGTCGAGAGCATCTGACACGACCAGCACTTCTTCCGGACGCAGGATGGCATGGGCACAAAAAGCTACGTCTCGGGATGTCTCTGAGACATCCAGTCCGATGCGGGCCTTGAACCATTGCCTTTCGGAATCGACCAGAGTGATTAACGCGATAGGTGTCTTAAAGATATAACAAGCTAACCGCACTAAGTCGTCAAAGGCTTCTTCTGGCGTTGTATCCAGAATGTTGTATTGATGCAGCGCCGCCAGGCGGGCGGCTTCATTGGTGGGTAAGGGCGCTTTTGTCATATGGGTTAATGTACGTTAATCTCCGGCAAAGTCAGTTTGGTTATGAACGAGTCCCAGGATCGCCGGCGGCACTCAGAATCCTTAGCACCACTACTGCCGCCTGGCTCGATTGATTTTCACTCATTCAATTTAACCGCACAGCTCTGAAATGGTGTTGAGGATTTCTAAAAGATTTCAAGAATTTTCCTACAGCGGCTGATGCGTAACATGCTCGGCTGAGCGAGCCCCCTTGTTTCCTGCTAGAAACGTGCGAGCGGGGTGAAAGGGATGGGGTCGCGTTCAGCCAGGCGTTAATATCTCGAAGTTGTTTGTTGCTGAGTATTTGTAGTTCATTTTGATGTTTTTGCGGCAGCGCATGATCGAAAGCAGCACATCTTTACTTGGAGTGTGGAGAGGTCAGCCGCCCTTCGCGCGTGAACAGGTGGCGAATAAACATCGTCGGATATTCAACGGCATAATAACTGAGCGCTCCGACAGCCACGGTGAGCAGCAACAGCACCGCCGTGCTGGTCAGAAAGGAGACGGGCGAATCAAAAGTAAAGAGGGGGCTTTTGCCCAGTTCAATCAACAGCGGTTCGTGCCAGATATAGACGCTGTAAGAAATGACGCCCAAGAAAATCAGCAAGCGGGTGGACAGTATTCGCTCCCATCGGCCGGCGTGGTCTGCCAGTACCGTCGCGGCTAGAAACAACACTGCGGCGATGCCGACCAGGGAGTGAAAGAACAGGTCGATCCCGGAGTTGCTATCCCGCAACACAAAGGTGATCGCAACAAGGCCAACTGCCAGTAGACGTAAGCCTACTGGCCTCCAGCCTTTTAGCCGGGAGGATTGGCCAATCATGACAGCTAGCACGGCTAGCAACATGCCGAATCCGAACACATCCAGTTTGGCGAGCAAGCCATAGTAGACAGCATAATCGGTTTCGGGTATCTGCGCTCCATAAAAGGCCCAGGCTTTATACAGCAAGCTAATACCGCTGAGTGCGACAATTATTCCGCCGAGCAAGAGCGCGCGGCTGCGCGGCCGAGATAATCGTGAGCACGCATATTGGAGCAATGGCGCGGCCAGCGCAATACCGATGTAGAACCAGACTTCTACTGACAGTGACCAGGCCGGCCCGATCGTCCAGAAAATATGCGCGCTGTCGAAGATTTGAGTGAAGGTGAGATGCCGGAATAAATCCTGCCATTGTTCCAGCCCGCCTGTGTACCGCGTGCTCCAGACAATGAGGATCGCCACATAATAGAGGGGCACGATTCGAATGGCTCGCCGGATTAGGAAGCCGCGCGCCGATTGGGGAGTCTGCTGTTGAATGGCCGCGCGCGCGAACGGCAAGAAGATCAAAAACCCAGACAGCGCGAAGAATATCGATACACCACCATCCAAATTGCGCAAGAGTAAATGCACGGCGGTATTCTGATAAACGTAAATTTCGCCAATGCGCGAATGCTGGTAGGCATGAAAAATAACTACCCCTAAAGCGGCAAGGCCGCGATAGGCTTCCAACGATTCAATGCGTTGGCCGGCTTCAATCGGTGCAGGTGCAGCGACGTCTACATTTGACATAGAGGATCGTTGCCTTCTCGTAGTTGATACACGCCGTCAAAAAACTATTGGGACCAGGTACGCATCAGCAATCTGAACTTCGCCACACGCACGATATTGTTTTTGAATTCTATGTTGTTCACTATATGGCTGACCCTGTAATTTGTCAAGCCGATTTACAAGGTACGAGCTCTGAAGAATACTTTTTCTTCGCACTGATTTCTCGTTCGTTTCTGATGGTAGGGCCACTTGCGGAAATGAGTTCTTTCGCGCTGACCTTCAACCGGGGTAAACTGGGGCTAATCCGGTTGAAGGAGCGCCCGTGGTTGTGTGTCGCACACGCGTGGGTGCTCGTTTATACCGGCCAGTTGGAGGCGATGGAGCCGTGTCTGCAAAACGGCCGAGGCTGTGCTGCGTGAGGCCGCCGGTGCCGCTCTGTGGCCCGCCAATCGCATCGAATACGATCGCAGCCTCGCCCTTTTGCATGAATCAATGGATGAAACGATGCTTGCGGCGGCCTGGGCTGCGGGCCGCGCCATGTCAACGGAACAGGTGATGACAGACACTGTTACGGGCCGAATCTGATTTCACAGCAGTACTTCGTTAATCTACACTGATCGGTGGTTAGGAAATTGTCGCATCGTTTTTAGTTGTATGATCATCCAAAATCTGCATTTCTTCTGTACCGCCGTCAAAACCCACCATCGACACACGCACGGCAGCGCCATCAAGTATCCATTCGCGGTCTGATTGCGCCCAGAACATATTGCCGCTCTGGTTGATGCGTTCAAGCACTTTACGGCTTGCGCCAGCACGAATTGCTTGCGTTGCCAACAAGCCCGCGCGTTTCACTTGCCCCGCTTCAATCATCGCTCGCGCCTTCTCGAACCAGTAACAGACCAAGTCGCTAAAGTTGGGAAGGCGATCACCATACAACTTGAACAGTGCTTCGGTACATTTATCACCCAATTCACCACGAATTTTTCCGCCACCCAGGAATGGCGGATTGCCGACGATGACATTGGCCTTGGGCCAAGTCGGCTCGATCGGTTTACTCTGCTTATCAAAGGCCAGAATCGCATCCATCTGCTGGATGGTATCGAGCGGGCGCAGGACCGGCTCGGGCGGGAAGCCGAAGCCATTCTGCACGAACCACTGAATGTAGCCGATCCAGATGGTGGTATGGGCCAGCTCGTGAACGTACTCGTTGATCTCGATGCCATGCAATTGCGCCGGCGAAGGCGCGACATCGGGCGTAGGCATCAGCCGTGGAAAGTCTAACTCGGCCAGTAGGTTGCTGACTTCCTTCCACAGTTCGAGCAGCAACGTCAGCGAAATGTACAGGAAGTTGCCGCTGCCGCAAGCGGGATCAAGCACTGAGATGGTGGCCAGTTCGGTTGCAAAGCCAATCAAGAGATCGCGTAACTGTTTGTCGAGCTTGGTTTTCTTTGCGCCGGCAGCCGCTTTACGCTGCGCGGCCAGGTCAAGCGCTTGCTGTTTAATCGTTGCCCATTTGCGGCGCAGCGGCGCCATGAGGACCGGTTCGACGATGAGCGTAATGTCCTCTCGGCTGGTGTACTGGGCGCCGAGTTGCGCGCGCAGCGCCGGGTCAAGACTGCGCACGAACAACGTGCCAAAGATCGATGGTTCGATGTTGGACCAATCGAGCGTGGCGACTTTGGCAAGAACGTCCAGCCCATCGCTGTCGAGTTCGAGCACGACATCATCATCGAAGAGATGACCATCGAAATGTGGAATCTCGTCCACGCCGAAGGGGCCACCCCGGGCCATGGCCCCAAAGAGTAGCTTCACCGCCTGCCCAAAGGTGGCGGGTTTCTGGCGGCCGTGCTCGACGATGCGCGAGAAGATTTGATCCGGCAGCAAGCGCACATCTTCGGCGAAGAGGCAGAATAAAATGCGAATGAGAAAATGCGCGGCGGCTTGCGGATCAGCACCATAGGCGCGCAACTGATCAGCCAGTCCCGCAAATTTCATAGCAGCCTCGCGCGTGACTTGCTCCGGCGTCAGATCGCTCTTGAAGAAATCGGGCTGCTCGAAGATGGCGCGTAACGTATTGAGGCCGTCGGGCTTCAGCAGATCATCGAGCGTGATGATGCGGGTTTGCTTGACGCTGTTGGTGAAGTTGGTATGAACGACAATGCGATCCATGTCGCACACCACCAACAGCGGCGGGTTAAGGAGATCGGATCGGTATTGCAGCAACTGCGCATAGGCTTTGTCGAGGTTGGCGTGCTTGCCTTTATACTCCCAACCGAAACAGCTGCGCTTGAAGACATCGGCGAAGCCTTGACCGCCGGCTTGTTTGGCCGCGCCGTATTCAAAAGCGAAATTCGCGCCGGTGGGATCGGCTTCGACCGGCGTGGGATGGTTGAGCAATCGGCAGAGATCGATGAAGTGTTCCTGGCAAGCGGCGCGCTCATTAAGTTCGACGTGTCGCCATTTATCGACGAAGGCTTGAGGCGTGAGAGTAACCAACGCAAGTCCCCCTGAATTGATCTGGAAGGCATAAGCACGCTTAACACAACAGGCCGCACGCGGCACATAGCCACGCCCGGCCCGAGAATGTGATACGCCTCGCATTTGGGCTATACAAACAACCCAAAACATGGGATACTTCTCGGCGTTGACGCGACTCAACCGCGTTAACCCCTGCCCCGGCTGGTTGCACAGCGCGGGGCGGCTTGGTTGTGAACGAAGTATAGCACTTTCACTTACACAAAGATAACGGGCAAATGAAGCCAATCCCCCGCGACACGTCTTTCATCGCGGGGGATAGTCAAGGCGGAGTACGATCGATTGCGCGGAATTCTATGGCGCGTAACTGCGCGTCACACTCGTGCGATTGTGGCCCAGCAGCCGCGAGACCTGTTTCCGGGCCGAGCGTTCATCCACTCCCGACTCAAGTAAATCGTCTAACGTGCGTTGCGCCGCGCTGGCCCGAAACCCATGCGTACCCAGGCACTTGATGTCCAACTCCGCGCAGGCCGCCGCCACCAGCTTCTCGATTTGCCGCGTCCAACTGGTTGCATTGCCATTCAGCAACGGAAAGGTCCCAGACCGGGGCAGCCGATCGAGCAACATTCGATCGGACACTTTGATCAGGCGCTTCTTCCCGCCCTTCCCTTTCACTTCGATCGTGCCGGCGTCGAAATCAACCCGGTCGGGGCGCAGCCGGATTGCCTCACTAATGCGCAGACCACAATCCAATTGCCAACGCAGCACCTGCGCCGCACGCTCGTCGCACTTCGCTACGTGCTCGATGATTTTCTTTGCATGCGCCGGCATATATGAATAACGCGGGCGACTACCATGCGGCACCGACAGATCATCGGGCACAAAGTTCTGCACGTGCCATTGCTCGAGCACCAAATACAACCCAAGCCGGCGCAGCCCCGTGATGTCCGTGGCGAGGGTTCGCGGCGACATGCCGCGCGCCTGGCGCTCTTCGATATACACCTTCACCATCGGCGTCGTCACCTCGCGGATTTCGCTGATGCCATAGCGACCTTGCGCCCACTCTACAAACGCGATCGACGTGCATTTGTAGCGGCGCTCACTGTTCCAGGCAAACGTAACGTCGGCCATCTTGCCAAAGCCTTGGTTCGCGTCTTTCCAAGCCCGCCGCGACTCGCCCGTCCCGCGATGCCGACTAAACAACCACTCCACCTGCCCTTTCATTGACCCTGACATTTTTCGCCTCCGCGAATAGAGATAGCCGACAACCCAACCGCGCGCCACAGGCACACGCAATCCGGCCATCGGAAGATCACATCATGCTGTTTCATCGAACGGCAACAACTTAAAATTGTAGGTTGAGGTTAATCGCGAGCGCACACGCTCGTAGGGTCCCCGTTGTTGGGTTCCGCGCGGAGCCGGGAAACTCCGCCCTAAGGCAACGTAGATGGAGGTGAAACAACGTAGGGATCGGCCACTGAGGTCGATCGGCGTAGATAGAATTCGCGCGAGAAACATTCGTCAGCGGACATGATCGAGTTCGCGCAGCATGTAGGATGTGGCTCAAAGGCCAGCATCACTATAAGTGCAGTAATCGTATCAAAATCTAAGCATCGAGTCAAAGGGACTTTGGTAACATCCATTGC
>JADGQE010000411.1 GCA_017882055.1 Thermoflexales bacterium | reverse complement strand
TGCGAGCAGATTGATACCAATGAGTGGTAGATACCTGCTCGACACAAACATCATCATCATCACCCTCAGGAAGCAAAACTCCCCTGCCAAAAGATTCGGCAGGGGAGTTTTCATTTCACTTACAGCCTTGCGAGGGGTTTAGCGCCAGGTCACACTTCTTGCATCCAACCCTCGCAAGGTTTTTATCATCATGTCCCCATCAACAACTTCGCGGCTAACTGCACCAGCGCCAGCGCCGAAGTCGGAATCACGCCGAGCACGAACGTGGCCAGCGCCGTCAGATTGATCGTCCAATTAAGCGGCGCATAATTGACGGCCTTGACTTCCTGGCCCGGCTCGGCCTCGCGCATGAACATATCGACGATCACGCGCAGATAGAAGAACGCCGACACGACGCTGGTCAACACGCCGATGATGGCCAGCCAATATAGCCTGGCTTCGATAGCCGATAAGAACAGATAGTATTTGCCGATAAAGCCGCCCGTCAGTGGGATACCGGTCAGGCTCAGCATGAAAATCATCATCATCAAGGCCAGGCCGGGGCTGCGCTTGTACAAGCCGCGGTAGGCGGGGAACGTCTGGTTTTCGCCTTCGGGCCGCGCCATCGCCGTCAACACTGCAAACGCGCCGATGTTGGTGAAGGTATAAGCGAGCAAATAAAACAACGCGCCGGCCATCCCCGTCTGATTCGCTGAAGCCACGCCCATCAAAATATAACCGGCGTGCGCGATGCTGGAATAAGCCAACATGCGCTTGAGGTTCGTCTGCGAAATCGCGATGATGTTGCCGACGATCATCGTCGCCGCCGAGAGGATCGCCACAATGATCACCCAATCCGCCTGAATCGCGTGCAGCGAATAACCGAACACGCGCAGCATTGCGGCAAAGCCGGCTGCCTTGGCCCCGACCGACATGAAGCCCGTGATCGGCGTCGGCGCGCCCTCGTACACATCCGGCGTCCACATGTGGAATGGTACGGCCGCCACTTTGAAACCAAGGCCGACCAATATCAAGCCCGCGCCGATCAACAGCATTGGCGATGAACCGACTTGTCCGATCTTTGCGGCGATTACCGTCAGGTCGATCGAGCCAAGTGCGCCGTACGTCAACGCGATGCCGAACAACAAGAAGCCTGAAGCGAATGCGCCCAGCAGGAAGTATTTCAGTGCGGCCTCTTCCGATTGTGGATCGGGCCGGGCAAAACCCGCCAACACGTACAACGGGATCGACAGCAGTTCCAGCGCGATGAAGACAATGATCAGGTTGTTGGCCGACGCCATCAGCACCATGCCGCTCACGCTGAACAGCAGCAGCGCGTAGTATTCGCTGCGCCCGATGTTGCGATCGCGCACGTAATTGAACGACGTCAACACCGTAAATCCGCCGGCCACAATCGCAACGAGACCCAGCACTTGCGCATACGGATCGAGCGCGATCATGCCGTGGAAGCCGGTGCCACGCTGATTGATCAAAGCGAAGGCTGCTACGCCTGCCACCACAAAACCGATCAACGCCAACCACGCCAGGCCGGGCCGCCGCTCCGGCTTGACGAACAAATCGATGACCAGCACTAGCATGGCAAACACAGCCAGGATCGTCGGTGGCAGGATCGATAGATAATCAGTTGAAGTAACTTGTAAATTCATGTTCGCTCGTCTGATTGAAGACTCGACTATCGCACTACACAACTATCGAACTGCTTAACTAACCGCCCGCGACCAACGGACCGAATTGCCGCAACACACCGTCGACCGAAGTCGTCATTGCCTGGAAGAATGGATTGGGATACAGGCCAATGACGAAAATCAAAACGATGATCGGCACGATCACCCACAGTTCGCGCTGCGACAGATCGAGCAGGTGCTTGTTCTCTTCATTGCGCGTCTCACCCATGAACATCTTCTGGAACATCGTCAGGATGTAGATCGCGGCGAGGATCACACCCGTTGCTGCGAAAGCGGCCCAGACTGGATTGGCCGCCCAGGTGCCGAGCAGGATCGTAAACTCGCCGACGAAGCCGTTGAGGCCCGGCAGCCCCATGCTGCTCAAACTGACGATCAAAAACAACGTGCCGTAAATCGGCAGGATCTTCCACAGTCCGCCGAACTGATCCATCTCGCGCGTGTGCCGCCGCTCGTAGATGAAGCCGACCATCAAGAACAAAGCGCCCGTGCTAAGACCGTGATTGATCATTTGCAGCACCGCGCCCTGAATGCCTTGCGGCGTGAACGAGAAAATACCGAGCATGACGAAACCGAGGTGGCTGACCGAAGAATACGCGACCAACTTCTTTACATCGGTTTGCGCGAACGACACGATCGCGCCGTAGATGATGCCGATGATGGCCAGTACTGCAATCACCGGTGCGGCCTGCCGCGCGGCATCCGGGAACAGCGGCAGATTGAAGCGCAGGAAACCGTACGTGCCCATCTTCAACAGGACGCCGGCCAGGATGACCGAACCGGCCGTCGGCGCTTCGACGTGTGCATCCGGCAGCCACGAATGGAATGGCCACAGCGGAACCTTGATCGCGAAGGCCACGGCAAAACCGACAAACAACGCCATCTGCGGCGCGCCTGCTAACCAACTGTGATTCGCCAGCAATTCGGTCAACGAGAAAGTATGGCCGTTGATGCCCAGATACAAAATTGCCAGCAGCATCAACAGCGATCCGGCCATCGTGTAGAGGAAGAACTTCACTGCGGCGTAGACCCGGCGTGGGCCACCCCAGATACCGATCAGGAAATACATCGGCACCAGCGTTATTTCCCAGAAAACGTAGAACAGAAACAGGTCGAGGCTGACGAACACGCCCAACATGCCGGTTTCCAGGATCAGCATGAAGATCATGTATTCCTTCTGCCGCTCTTTGATCGAGTTCCACGACGACAAGATCGCCAGCGGCGTGAGCAGCGTCGTCAACAGCAACAGCAGCAAGCTGATGCCGTCGATGCCGACTTCGTAGTTGATACCGAAGGCCGGAATCCAGGCAACTTTTTCGCCGTACTGGAAGCCAGCCCTGGCAAGGTCGAAGCCGCCGACGGGGCCGATCCGCACGACAAAGAGCAGCGAGACGATGAACGTCAACACCGCTGTGGCCATGGCTGTCTGCTTGATGTTATTCTCTTCCTCGCGCCGCAGGAACAAAATGATGATAGCGCCGGCCAGCGGCAGGAAGGTGACAATCGAAATCAAGGGCAGGTTCGTCAAGTTCATAGTTACCTCAATGAGTCAAAGTCAACTGGTCACAGGTCAGGCCGCTATCCGCCGCGCAGCGCCATGAAGGCAAACCACGCCACGACCACGGCGACGCCGACCAGCATCATCAGGGCGTAGCTGCGGACGAAACCGGTCTGGATGGTGCGCAACCGACCGGAAGTCCACGCGATCAGGCGGCCCGTGCCGTTAACCGCGCCGTCGATGACGAGCTTGTCGATCGGGTTGGCGAGGAACGACGTCAGCGCCATGAAACCGCCATACAGGATCGAGTCGTGGAACCAGTCATGCCAGAAGCGCCAATCGACCACGGTTGCCAGGGAACCGGCCAGCCACTTGAAGGGCCGCACGAACAACCGATCGTACAACTGATCGATCCAGTATTTGTTGTTGAGC
>JADGQE010000410.1 GCA_017882055.1 Thermoflexales bacterium | reverse complement strand
TACGATCAAGTAAGCCAATAATAGCGGCGTGAAGATCAAACTCGAAATGTTGTGCGTCAGCAACAGCGCTGCGTAAGACAGAACGGCGGCCGCAAAGTAACGTCGTCCGCCGATGACGATTAGACGACGGAAGGCCCACAGGATCAAGGGCAGCAAGGCCAACGCGATCACTTCCGGCAGATTGGCGCGCTCCATCGCGCCGATCAATGAGTAGGGCGCGGCCATATAGACTACGCCTGCCACGAAGCCCGCGCGTCGATCGAAAAGGTCGCTGACCCACCCCGCCATCATCAAGCCGCCGAAGATGACACTACTGGCCAGAATGAGGTTAAGAGCCAGCGGAATGTTCAGCCCGATCAAATGCAGCCCTTCGACGGCATAATAACCCAGCGGCTCGCGATAATTGAAAAACGGGAAGCCATAACCAAAGGCCAGATCAGGGAACCAGCGCGGGTATAACAATCCGTCGTGAATGGCTCGATCGAGCGCGACGGTGCGATAGACGTGCAGCGCGCCGTCGTCGGTGCACAGCGGCGAGGATTGCAGCAGCGGCGCGATGAGGATCAGGCCAACCATGATCAACGACAAATGAACAACACTGCCCCGCAGCTTGGCAGTGCGGGTGAACGCTGACCAATGATTGGCGATCCATGAACGGATGCGGGCGGTAGCAGTCGAAGGTGTCATCGGATAAGCAACGAATTGACAACGAATAAACGGATTGGCGGGTCAACGATACAAATTGACCAGCTGACCAGTTGACCGATTAACCAATCGGCCAGTTGACCGATCATCGCACAATAATCGGTGGATTGAGCGCGACTTGGCCTTCGCCTGTGGCGAGATCGATCAAATGAACGCCGTCGAGCGGATTATACAGGCCGACGACGATTCGGTACGCGCCGGGCAGCGTATCGGCCGGGATGGTCAACGGATAGGCATCCGGAATGATCTGGCCGGGCGACCACCACGTGGTCAACATGCCGCCGCCCTGTGGGGCTGAATCGAGCTGCGCGATCACCTGGCCGTCCAGTGTTTCAAGGTGCGTGAAGACGGTGTATAAAGTCTCGGTGGTCCTGCCGGCTTTCCAGTACAGCATCACGGGTAATGGATCGCCGGCGTGCAGCGGCTCGTTGGGTAAATCAGCGCCGATGAGCTGGATCGCCCGGTCGTTGAAAGTCACATCGAGCGAAGTGCGCGGCGTTGACGGTAGATCGAACGATCGATCTTGAGGCAGCAATCGCACGTCGAACGGCGTAAACAAGTCCCCGTCAATGACTTTGCCATCTGGCCCGTTCACGCCGATCGATACGTGATAATCCGCCGGTTTGAGTTCGACCGGGAACCGCAGCGTATAGCGCGCGCCGATCACTTCGCCTGTTCGCCAGCGAGCGGTGGAATAGGTACTTAGCGGGAAAAGCTGAGCATACACCTGCGCGCCGCTTTGATCGCGTACCTGCCAGACGACACTGTAATCCGGCAGGTTATCCTTCAGGCTGTGCCAGATCACATTGACCGTCCATGGATTACCGTTGATCACGGGCACGCCTGGTCCGTTGTCGAAGCCCATTAATTCAATCTCGTTGGCCCAGGTGTGTGAGTAAGGAAACGGAATGCTGCGCTTGAGTGAGCCGAGTGGTTGATCGGGCCGCTCGATGTGAAGTGAGGTCAACACGGGTGCGATGCCAGAGAATGTGCCGGCCGCATTGACCAAGCCCACGCGCTGCCCATCGGCTTGATCGATGCTGACCCGCACACCGTAATCGCCCGGCGGTGTCTCCGGTGGAATCTTGAGGCCGATCTGTTGATCGGCGACGCGCCCGATCGGCCAGGCATTGGACGAAAACTGATCTTGATCCTGAATCGCGCCGCCGCCGACACTCCACACTTCACCTTCTGTATCGACCAGTGTCAGCGTCACCGAATACGGCGTGCTGACCGGCGCGCGTGATTGCCAGCGCAGCGTGATTTCACCGGAAGGGAGTGCGGCGATGCCCACTAACGCGAAGTTGCCGCCAAATTGCATGACGAACGGATCGAGCCGGCCCAGTTGGCCGGGCCGCAGATCGTAGGCCGCGATCTGCGTTGCGCCGGCTTCAGTCTGCCCGGCCAGGCTGGCTGTTTGTTCGAGCCAGTGTTTGAGCTGCGTCTGCACGACCGGCGAGACGGTGTCTGACCAGGTGAACCACAAACGACGATAACGTGTGCTGAGATCGTTGAGCGTCTGTTCGATTTCTTGCGGCGTGATCTCGCGCGGCAGGACTACCAGCTGCGCTTTGCCCTGATAGGCGCGCGACACCGGCAGATCACTTAACGTGACGATGGCGTCCGTCTGCGGATTGGCTTGCTGCAACAAATCCGCTTGCTGCTGCGCGCGGCCATTATTGAATACCCACGCGCCTTCGATGTCGCCGGTACGCGGCGCGTAGACGATCTTCCCACGAGCCTGGAGTGTGGCGAAGTATTGCGGGCTTAACTGGCGCTCGCTCAAAGTGATCACATAGTAATCGGCGAGATCCAGGCCGCGATCGTCGAGTGAAGTCGAGCGGCCGCTATAGATCAGCCCAAAGGGCGGGATCGATCCGACGGCCACCGTCGATCGCAAGCCATCGGGCCGGGCGTTGATCCAGTTGGCGGCTGCGCCGAGTCCTTCGCCCCAACCGACGGCGAAGTGTTTTTGAGCTGCTACGGCGCCACCCAACGCGACGTTGTAACTCATCAATAGATACGGCCAACTGCCCAGCACGATCAACAGCTGAGCGATCAGGCTGATCGCCCATACACTTGCCGTCGTTCTGCGGGGTGACCAAACTTTTGCAGAGAGTCGAATCTGCCCGATGCCCCAGGCGGCCGCGATGATGAGCATCGATACAGCCGGCAGCATGTACCGATCGTACTTCTTGGCGACCGGAGTGATGACGACGATGAAAAGGATGGCGTACACGAGACACGCCGCTAGCGGGAATCTATCGTCCCAATTTTTTCGCCTGGCGATCAGGGCGACGACTGCGAGGACAAGCCCGATTATCACGATCGGTGTCAGCCGATACGCCAGCGCAGTCGGATAGAAGGCCGGACCGTGATTCAACACATACTGTCCGTCGAAGAGCGAGGGGCGGACGGCATTAGCGCTGTAGAAACTCGCCAGCCCGACGATGCCGTTGAAGGTGCCGATCGGATCGAGCCACATGGCGGGATACAACAAGATGACAAATGCTAAATGACAAATGACAAAGACGAGCAAGCCGGTCAATGCGGTTCGAGGTGGAAGGCGCTTCGTCAAGATGGCAACCACGGCGACCAGAATAGTAAATGGCGTTAAGAACAACGCCGGTGATTTGCTCAAGAAGGCCAGCGCGGCGAATACGCCGGAGAGTGCGAACCATTTTATTTTGGATTTTGGATTTTGGACACCTGCACTTGCGTGCGGTGCAAGTGTTTTGGATTCAAGCTGCGTGGTGCAGAGACCGTTGAATAAGGCCAGAACTGAAAGTGTTGAAAAAGTGGTGAGCAGGCCATCGACATGCAGCAAGCCGCTCAGTCCCGCGGTGAACGGATCGAGCGCCAGCAGCAGCCCGGCCAGCAGCGCGATCGATTGACCGAACAATCGGCGCAGCAACA
>JADGQE010000409.1 GCA_017882055.1 Thermoflexales bacterium | reverse complement strand
CGCACCGAGCGCGTTCTGGAGGCGCTACGCGACCTTACCAGTCCGCGTGCGCTCGTCATTCGCGATGGCGCACGCAAACGAATCGCCGGCCGCGAGGTGGTGCGTGGCGATGCCGTCGTGCTTGCGGAGGGAGACCGTGTGCCGGCCGACGCGGTGCTTGTGCAAAGTCATGACCTGCAGATTGATGAGTCGCTGCTGACCGGCGAGTCCGTGCCGGTGCGCAAGATCGCCAGTGTTGATATCGCTCCATCCAAAGATCGTCGGCCGGGTGGCGATGACCTGCCCTATGTGTTTTCCGGTTCGCTGGTCGTGCGCGGGACGGGAATAGGCGAGGTGATCGCGATCGGCGCATTGAGTGAAATCGGCAAGATTGGTCACTCGCTCAGCACGCTGGAGACGGAGCCGCCACGGCTGCAGGCGCAAACGCGCCGGCTTGTGTGGGTGTTCGCCCTGGTCGGGGGAGCGGTGAGCGTGCTGGCGGTGCTGCTCTACGGCATGTTGCGCGGTGGATGGCTAGACGCGGTGCTTGCTGGCATCGCGCTCGGCATGTCGATGCTGCCCGAAGAGTTCCCGGTCGTGCTCACCGTGTTCATGGCAATGGGTGCTTGGCGTATCTCGCGCGCGCGTGTGCTGACGCGGCGCGCCGCAGCCATCGAAACGCTCGGCTCCGCGACAGTGTTGTGTACTGACAAGACCGGCACGCTGACTGAGAACCGCATGTCGATTGCCGAGTTGCGGCTCAAGCCCAATGAAATTTTCCGACCTCGCGAGATGTCCGGTGCAAAAATGCCGGAGGACTTCCATGATTTGGTCGAGTTCGGCGTTCTCGCCAGTGCGCAGGACCCGTTCGACCCGATGGAGAAGGCATTTCATGACCTCGGTGGCGAACAATTGGCCGAGACCGAGCATCTGCACGGCGCCGATTGGAAGCTCGTGCACGCTTATGGGCTTCGCCCCGGTCTCCTCGCCATGTCACACGTTTGGCAGGCAGCCGACGGAAGAAAAGAGTTCGTCATCGCCGCCAAGGGGGCACCTGAAGCCATCGCCGATCTTTGCCACCTCGGCACCGCGGATCTCGCCGCGCTGACAGAGTCCGTCGACGCCATGGCCGACGAAGGCTTGCGTGTTTTGGGAGTGGCCCGCGCTGCCTTCGCGGGGCAGCCATGGCCAGACTCGCAGCACGATTTCACGTTTGAGTTCTTGGGTCTGGTCGGACTTGCCGATCCGCTGCGGCAAAGTGTGCCCAATGCCGTGGGCGAATGCCGGTCGGCTGGCATCAAAGTGATTATGATTACGGGCGATTACCCGGCAACGGCCAGAGCAATCGCCCGCCAGGCGGGTCTCAACGCCGAAGACTTCGTGACAGGCGAAGAGCTCGAAAGCCTCAGCCTGGCGGAGTTGGCTCAGCGCGTGCGGACAGCAACTGTGTTTGCGCGGATCATGCCGGAGCAGAAGCTCCGTATCGTCAATGCGTTTAAATCGAACGGCGAAATAGTGGCGATGACCGGCGACGGCGTCAACGATGCGCCCTCGCTCAAAGCGGCGCACATCGGCATTGCCATGGGAGGCCGCGGCACGGACGTAGCGCGCGAGGCATCGTCAATCGTCTTGCTCGATGACGACTTCGGTTCGATCGTCAAGTCCGTCCGGCTCGGCCGCCGAATTTACGACAACCTTCGCAAAGCGATGGGCTTTATCTTCGCTGTGCATGTTCCGATAGCCGGCTTGGCGTTGCTGCCGCTGGTGTTTGGCTTGCCGATCCTGTTTGGGCCGATGCATATTGCGTTTCTGGAGATGGTGATCGATCCGGTGTGTTCGCTGGTATTCGAGGCCGAGACCGAGGAAGACGATGTAATGCGACGACCGCCGCGCGCCCCCGATCAGCCGCTGTTCTCTGGCCCCTTGATTATCTGGAGTCTCTTGCAGGGAGCGTTCGCGTTTGCGCTCGTCGCTGCTATCTTCATCGTGGCATTCAGGCGGGGTTTGCCGGAGGACGAAGTGCGGGCGCTGGCATTCTTTTCATTGGTTCTGACGATTGTCAGTCTGATTTTTGTCAACCGATCCTTCAGCGCATCGTTGATCACCGCTCTCAGCCGGCCGAATTCGGCCCTCGCACTGGTTCTCCTAGCGGTCGCTACGATGTTGAGCCTGACGCTACTTTGGCCGTTCGCAACTGGGCTCTTCCGCTTCGGGCCTCTGCACTTGGACGATCTGGTCTTGACACTAGGGGCAGGCGTTCTTGTGCTTGTTTTCCTAGAACTCATGAAGCCCCTATGGCGCAAACGGCTACGATCGTAACTGGACCAAAATCGCGGGCGGACGTCGTCAGAATGTCTGGTTGTGGCACTTCGAGTCGTTCGCTGCATTGCAGCGCCACGGCAGCTATTGGTAGGAAAGCGGAACTAGCGCGACCATCGTGAATCTGTCGCGAATGACTTATCTCGGACACTGATCAGCAATTGGTCACCAACGTCGACTTATGAGCACGAACCCTAGTCTTTGATACATTTGCCTTGAACGGGCTGGTTCACGGCGGCGGGCTGCCCAGCGATTGCCGAAACCCACCAAAATTCGCCGGTCTTTTTATTGATAATGATGCTAACGGCGCCAACAGTAGGTTCCTTATGACCCTGTTCAATTTTCGAAATCGACGATGTGGCGACTATCCCATAGTCATTATTTTCTTCGATGCGGTACGTTTGATGAAAATTGGCCTCAATTAGGTTCGGCGGTGACACCTCAAAGCGAGTGACGGTGGGCCGGTTATCAGGGGCTGAGGAGTGGGTACAGGTCCACGTCTCGGTCCACTTCTCTGCCGCGTGTACCGATGTTGCACATGCGAAAAAAGCAACTGCCACAAACATCCATCTTTTCATCGTCTGTCCTCCTTCAATCTGACAGCCGCAGCCGACTGAGTAAATTAGCCGAGCGCCAATGAGTAGGTAGGACGCAGTCGATCTAGTACTCTAAAGAACTCTACCTTTGCTACAGCGTCTTAGCGCTTAAATAACTGCGCATAGCCATCGCCTCTAATCGATTGTATCGATACGCTCCCGACGGTCGCGACGACCACAACGCCCGCCGCTCCAAGCAATTGTTGCGCACCGTGCATCGGCGATCTTCGAATATTGCGCGCTCAATTTATGTTTCATGAAATTAAAACTTTCCATTGGAGCCTTTTCGGAAATAAACTGTGTCCAACACTTTACCTTTTTCACCGAGTTTGCGGCGAACCAGATACTGCACGCGAATGGTGTGGATGGTCTTGAACTCAGGGCTATCTTCGATCGCTTTAGTCACGACCGGCGCAATGGCTATTGCCTCATTGTTGCATGCGCCATGGTTAGCATCGTTCAAATTGCTGTTGACGCGAGCTGCCGTCAAAATATTACCGCTTATCGCCTGTCGGTTCCGAAAACTCCATCCATTTGATTCGCGATCGCCGGCGAATCAGAACATGGTTGCTGGATGTTCGCTATTGCCTTCCTTTTCGTCCGCGTGCTGTGCGACTGTTTCAAGTCGCGACGACTGCTTGAAGCCGAAGTCCTGGTGCTGCGGCATCAACTCAACGTCCTGCAGCAGCGCGCGCCACATCGGCTATGTTTGACCTGGATCGATCGCGCTCTGTT
>JADGQE010000408.1 GCA_017882055.1 Thermoflexales bacterium | reverse complement strand
GCAGAAGTCGGCCAGGCGCATACCGGCCAGATTGGCCAGCGACCAGACTGGCACTTCGCTGTCGCCATGCTCGCCGATGATGTAAGCGTGGACGCTGCGCGGATCGACGCCGAAATACTGGCTTAACAAATAGCGGAAACGGGCGGTATCCAGAATGGTGCCGGAACCGATGACCCTCCTGGCGGGCAGGCCCGATAGTTTCCAGACGGCGTAGGTCAGCACATCGACGGGATTGGTCGCGACGACGATGATGCCCTCGGGGTTGTGCCTGGCGATCTGCGGCACGATCTGGCGCAGGATGTTGGCGTTCTTTTTAACCAGATCCAATCGGGTTTCGCCCGGCTTCTGGGCAGCCCCAGCGGTGATCACCGTCACGGCGGCGCCGGCGCAATCGGCGTAATCGCCGGCCCAAACGCGGACGGGGGAAGCAAATGGTACGGCATGATTCAGATCCATCGCTTCGCCTTCAGTGCGAGCCCGGTTCTGGTCGATCAATACGATCTCGGCGGCCAGTCCGCTCAACATCAAGCTATAGGCAAAGGTTGCGCCGACATTGCCGACGCCGACGATCGCCACGCGGGTGGGGTGAGGACGTAATGCTTCTTCAGTCATGCTGGTTTCTCCTGAGAAATGAATCGATTTGACGCTGAGTTGTTTCGATCATACAATGAACAGCGTGTCTTCCAATACTTGGAGGCGTGGACAGGAAGACTGATTCGAGTATAACACAAGTAGTCGCCCGGGTGCGGCGCGCAGGCTGAATATTGGCTCCGCGTTGATCTTGAAGTAGAGTGGACGAATGCTTTTGAGTGCGGTGATGCAGTGGAAGCCATGAAGATTAAGTTAGCGTTTTCAAATGATGGTCGTAGGGTGATTGTGGTGATGATAAGGAGTTACCATGAAAATCGGTGTAGTCTTTCCGCAAACTGAGTTTGTCAGCGATCCGATTGCGATTCGCGATTACGCGCAGACGGTTGAAGGCCTGGGCTTTTCTCACGTCCTGGCTTACGATCATGTGGTGGGCGTCAATCCCAATCGACCCGGCGGTTGGACCGGGCCGTATACCTACGAGTCAGCATTTCAGGAGCCGCTGATAATGTTCAGTTACATGGCGGCCTGTACCGGGAAACTGGAATTTACAACGGGCGTGATCATTTTGCCTCAGCGTCAAACTGTGTTGTTTGCCAAACAGGCTGCGACGCTTGATGTGCTGAGCGGTGGCCGTTTGCGTGTCGGCATCGGCCTCGGCTGGAATGAAGTCGAATACGTCGCGCTCGACGAGAACTTCCATACGCGCGGCCGCCGCCTTGAAGAGCAGGTCAAGTTGCTGCATGAACTATGGACGAAGCCGCTCGTCAATTTCAAAGGCCGCTGGCATTATATCCCCGACGCCGGAATCAATCCGCTGCCGGTACAGCGACCGATCCCAATCTGGTTTGGCGGTCACTCCGAAGCGCAGCTGGGCCGCGCGGCGAATCTGGGTGATGGCTGGATGCCTAACTCGCGCACGGTGCATGACGCGCGATCGTCGCTCGACGAACTCAATCGCTGCTTGATGGTGGCCGGTCGTTCGCGCGAAAGTTTCGGCATCGAAGCGCGGACGCATTATTTGGACGGCAAGCCGGAAACCTGGGTTTCGGTTGCCGACGAATGGCAATCGGTCGGTGCGACACACCTCTCCTTCAACACGATGGGTAACGGTTTCACGACCCCTGATGCACACCTGGCCGCTATTCGTGCGTACGCAAAAGCCATGTTTTCACGGTAAATCAGCCGGGTGCCTGGTTTCATCCAGTGCGAGTAAGGAGCCAACGATGAATATCGATCGGGACGAGAGGGTTTGTCTTATCGAAGGAGATTGCGGCGCAGTGCATCCAGCAAATGGATCACTTCCTGGCGGCATTCGAGGCTGATTCGTTTGGCTGCTTTTAGCAACGAGCGTCTTTATCCGGCACTTCAAGCCTTGCTGGCCGCGCTGTTGTTTGGAGCGAGTGCGCCACTGGCTAAACTGTTGCTGGGCGAGATCGAGCCGGTGTCACTCGCTGCTCTTTTATACCTGGGCAGCGGCCTCATTTTGCTGCTGATCAAATGTTTGCAACGCATCAGCCGCCGATCGGTTGAGGCTGAGGCTCCAATTACGCGATCGGATTTCGGCTGGCTGGCAGGCGCGGTCTTCGCCGGTGGAGTCGCTGCGCCGATCGTGCTGATGTTTAGCCTGCGGAGCACCCCGGCGGCCACGGCTTCGTTACTGCTCAACTTCGAAGGCGTGGCGACTACCGTGATCGCTGCGCTGGTGTTCAAAGAAGCAATTGGCCGTCGCGCCGGATGGGCCATTCTTTGCACGACGGTTGCCAGTATTTTGTTGTCACTGAATCTGAGCGGTGACTGGGGCATATCGATTGGCGCGTTGGGCATCCTGGCCGCATGCGTGTTGTGGGGTATCGATAACAACTTCACGCGCAACATCTCGGCCAAGGACCCGCTAACGATTGTTACGATCAAGGGTTTGAGTGCGGGGAGTTTCTCGCTGATCCTGGCGCTTATTCTGCGCAGTCCGCTGCCGGTGCTCGAGGTGGCACTGCGGGCCATGATCTTGGGCGGCATTAGTTACGGGCTAAGCGTCGTCCTGTTTGTCCGCGCGATGCGAGGACTTGGTGCGGCACGCGCCAGCGCATTATTCAGTGTGGCGCCGCTCGCCGGTGTGATATTATCGTTGCTGCTCTTCCGCGAGATGCCCAACGTCCTGTTTGTGGTGGCTTTACCACTGATGATTGCGGGAACACTGCTGGTCTTGAATGAACAGCATGGGCATGTGCACGTTCACGCGACCGTAGCCCATGAACATCGCCACCAGCATGCTGACGAGCATCATGCGCACGAGAGTTCGGAGGCTGCGGCTTACGATCAAGCCCACTCGCATGAACATGAGCATCCGCAGATTGAACACGAACATGGCCATATGCCCGATACTCATCATCGTCACTCGCATGATTGATGTGTCAAGTGCGTCCGACTTTCACTAGAGAAATTGAATTAACATGTCGAACTTGAAAATTGATCGTGAGTACCTCACTAACCTACTGGCGAATCTGATTCGCATCAACTCGATCAACCCGACGCTGGTGCCTGGCGGTGCGGGCGAAGCTGAGATCGCTGCGTACGTGGCTGATACTTTGCGTGGCCTTAACATGGATGTGGCTGTGCACGAAGTCGAGCCGCGTCGCATCAATGTCGTTGGTCGGCTCAAAGGCGGCAGTGGCAGCGGCAAAACATTGATGCTGAACGGGCACATGGATACGGTCGGTATCGACAACATGCCTGAGCCGTTCTCGGCCAATATCGTGGAGGGCAAGATGTACGGTCGCGGCGCATACGATATGAAAGGCGGCCTCGCGGCCTGCGTCGCCGCGGCCAAAGCCATCGTCGATGCGGGGATACCGCTGAGCGGTGAGTTACAGATCGCGGCGGTGTGTGACGAAGAATATGCCAGCCTCGGCACGGCCGATGTGGTCAAGCGCTACAGGCCCGACGCAGCCATCGTCACCGAACCGACTGAACTGGTGATAAGCCTTGCACACAAAGGCTTCATCTGGCTCGAGGTCGAAACAATTGGCAAAGCCGCGCACGGCAG
>JADGQE010000407.1 GCA_017882055.1 Thermoflexales bacterium | reverse complement strand
GCTTCAGGGAGGATTTATTGGAAACCTGGCAGGTCGATTGAGACTTGCCAGGTTTTGTGGTTGTTGCCTCAAGAACGGCAGTTAAAACTGCGTCAACAAAAACACTAAGCTGACACCACTCCGCTACGCTGCGGGTGCTGTAGCCTGCGTCGGCTAGGAGGTGAGTCGGCGCAGGCCGATTGGGCTTGGTTATTGCTGCGGGTTTGATCGTTTGATCGGCTGCCTCAGAGAGTGTTTCTTAAAACAATCTACTGCCCTGCAAGTTGTCCCTGCGATTAAAATCGCGGCAACAGTCCACGAAGTCGGCCTCTACCGACTAAATCCCAGCCGACGAAGGTCGGCTTTGCGTAACTGTAGGCGCGAATTCTATTCGCTGGGGCTTTAAGAAACAGTCTCTCAGGAACGGCAGTTAAAACTGCATCAACAAAAACACAAAGCCGACCTTCGTCGGCTAGGAGGTGAGTCGGCGTAGGCCGACTTGGTGTAGTCGTTGATGCGATTTCTAATCGCCGCCCGCTTCAGTATCCTCTGTTTCACATTGCTCCCAATCTGCAACGAGATCCTTTGCCGCATGATGCGCTTTCTGGTTATTGATGTAAGCGGCTACACCCTTCGTCTCCTTTTTGCTCACGGTAAATGCACCATACGCACCCTGCCACTTAAAGAATTCGTTCGGTGCCACAGCGTGCGTCATCAAATGCGACGTTGAGCCCTTGACTTCTTTGAGGAGGGTCGCCACAGCCAATGTTGTTGGCAGGCGCACCAGCAGGTGGATATGCTCAATATCTCCACCGATCGCGATCAACTCGCATTTCAGCTCGTGGATTTTAGCCACAATTGCGGCGTATAACTGCCCCTCGACTGCTGGAGTGATTAGCGGCAGTCGATCCCATGTCGCCCAGACGCAATGCACGTAGAGTTGGGTGTAAGGTGCTCGCATAGCTTCGCCCTTTGAGAGAATAATCAACGGCAGTTGAAACTGCATCAACTAAGACACGAAGCCGACCTACGTCGGCTAGGGAGTGAGTCGGCGCAGGCCGACTTGGTGTAATTGTTGTTGCGATTTCAATCGCCGAATTCGTCGGCTGACGGCTGACCAGTATTTTCAATCGCCGACCGAAAATCACGATTACTTGTCCAGCTGTGCCGCGGCCGCTTCGACAAAAGCCTTGAACAGCGGATGCGGTCGATTGGGCCGGCTCTTGAATTCAGGATGGAACTGCGATCCGACCATGAACGGGTGATCGGCCAGCTCGGCGATTTCGACCAGGCGGCCGTCGGGCGACAGGCCGCTCATGACCACGCCGTTCCTGGTCATGAGATCGCGATAAGCATTGTTGAACTCAAAGCGGTGGCGATGGCGTTCCTGGACGATGGCGCTGTTGTAGGCTTTGGCGGCGTGTGTGCCCGGCACCAGTGCGCACGGATAGCTGCCCAACCGCATCGTGCCGCCCATATCGGACACATCGCGTTGCTCCGGCAGCAGATCGATGATGGGATACTCGGTGGTATGATCGAATTCAGTGCTATTGGGTTCGTCGCTGCCGACGATCGAGCGCATTTTGTCGATGCACATGACTTGCATGCCAAGGCAGAGTCCCAGGTAAGGCACTTTGTTTTCACGCGCGTACTTCGCCGCGGCGATCTTGCCTTCGATGCCGCGATAGCCAAAGCCGCCCGGCACGACGATGCCCGCCACTTTGCTCAACCGCTCCAGGCCGCGTCCTTTTTCAAGATCCTCGGATAGAATCCAATCGATCTGCACGTCGACATCGTGCGCCACACCGGCGTGATAGAGGCTCTCGCGCACGCTGATGTACGCGTCTTTCAATTCGATGTATTTGCCGACGATGGCGATCGGCAGCGGCTCTTTGTGCTTGCGCATCTCGCCGACCATCGTGCGCCAATCGGATAGATCGGGCGCGGCCGAGGCGTTGAGGTGCAGACGATCGATCAAGAAGTCGCCCACGCCGGCTTCTTCCAAAGTCAACGGTACTTCATAGAGGACGGGCGTCGTCACCAATGGAATGACTGCGCGCGTTTCGACGTCGGTGAACAGCGCGATCTTCTCGCGGATCGAATCGTTGATGGCGGAGTCCGATCGGCACATGATCATATCCGGGTTGATGCCGATGCCGCGCAGTTCGTGCACCGAATGCTGCGTAGGTTTGGTTTTGAGTTCGTTGGTCGCACCGATATACGGCAGCCACGTCACATGCATGTACACGACGTTGTCGCGGCCCACGTCTTTGCGCATCTGGCGGATCGCTTCGAGGAACGGCAGGCTTTCGATGTCGCCGATCGTCCCGCCGACCTCGACGATGATCACATCGGGTGAAGTGGCTTTGGCGGCCAGCCCGATGCGCTTTTTGATCTCGTTGGTGATGTGCGGAATCACTTGAATCGTGCCGCCCAGATAGTCGCCGCGCCGTTCTTTGGCGATCACTTCAGCGTAGATTTGTCCGGTGGTGGTGTTGCTGGCTTTGTTCAGGTTCTCATCGATGAAGCGCTCGTAGTGGCCCAGATCGAGATCGGTTTCGGCGCCGTCTTCGGTGACGAAGACTTCGCCGTGCTGATACGGGCTCATCGTCCCCGGATCGACGTTGATATACGGGTCGAGTTTCTGCATCGTGACGCTGACGCCCCGGCTTTTCAAGACCCGGCCGATCGAGGCTGCGGCCACTCCCTTGCCCACGCTCGACACCACCCCGCCGGTGCAGAAAATGTATTTTGGCATTGCTGTCTCCTTGTATAACCCCCTCTCCATCCCTCCCCCGTTGTAACGGGGGAGGGCGAGGGTGGGGGCATAAAAAGTCGGTGGGGAGGGTCACTTTGAGGGCGACTCTCCCCACCGGTAGTTCGATTGATTCAGTTGGGCTGCGATGCCAGTTGGGGCATCAGGCTCCTTCGCTTAAACAAGTCTTGCCAGATCGCTCGCGGCGCGCCGCATGTCCAGCATGATCAGGCCGAGTTTGGCCTGTTCGCGAGCCAGCACCGTCAACACCGCATCCTCACCCACCGACATCAAAATCACGTAGCCACTGCTGCCGTGGATGTAAACCTGATCGAGCGTGCCGCGGCCCAGTTCACTGGCAATGCGCTCACCCAGCGATAGCATGGCGGCCGACATGGCTGACACACGATCTTCCTCGACCCCCGCCGGTAATGAAGAAGCCATAATAAGCCCATCTACAGATACGACTGCCGACGCTTCGCAATCCGGGGTGCCTGCCTGCAAATCTCGCAAGCGATCCACCATTTGCTCGGTGCGCGACTTTGGCATAGAAGTTCCTTTTACCATAACGGTTGTCACCTTACCAGCGGGATGTGCTTCAAGGCATAGTTCAAGAAAAATATACCACAGGTCATATACTAAGTCAAACACTACACGCACACGGCTCTCACAAAGTCGCTGATTTTCATGCTGAGCGAAGCGAAGCATCTCTTATGTCGGGCGCAGAGATCCTTCGTTACGCTCAGGGTGACAGCTGTTTGGCGACGCAACCACGATTGGCGTAAGTTGTCAATGGACTTTGTGAGAACGTGCTACACGCAAGAAAACCGGTTTCTGCCCCGAAAAACCTGGCGAGGGTTGTTCTCGAGAAGTGTCTTTCGATACTGAATCCCTCGC
>JADGQE010000406.1 GCA_017882055.1 Thermoflexales bacterium | reverse complement strand
ACGGCGTCGGGAATCCGATCGAACGTGTCGCCACAGAACGGGCACTGCGCGATCGATTGGGTTGTGAGGTAACCGCACTTGCGGCAGCGGTAGCCTTCGGCCTGGTAGCCTTCCGACACCAGCAGCGTTTGAATGCGGCCTTCGTGCGCCGCGCTCAGCACATCATCCAGGCGGGCCGCACCGTTGCCACCTTTGGCCGCCGCCGTGATCGCGGCATCGGCCAATTCGGCCTCGCGTTTAGCCTCGTATTCATGCATGATCGCCAGCGCCCGATCGCGAAGTTCCAGATCAGGCTCGTTGATGTCGCCCGGGAACGCGCCAATGACACGCTCAGCCCAGTGCTGCGACAGATGGCCGCGCAATTCATTGAGCACCTCGCCGCTGCCGCCCAGTACGATATAGCGCGGATGATGCGTCTCGCAAAACGCGACGAGGGCGCCGGCCGAATCTTTGACGTTGCGCTTGATCACTTCGCCTTCACGTCGATCCGTCGGAGCATCTGAGTTGCGGCGGCGTCCGGTCGGCGTGGAACCGACACCCGATTTGGTCCGCCGCACTTCTTCGCCCAGTACGCCTTCACCCGCGACGATTTCGCCCATCTGCACAAAGACGAAGCGCGCCCCTTGCCGATCGACCAACGCGATCACAAATCGGCCATACAAATCCCACAGATTGGCCAACGGTGTGAGATACGGCTTTGGCCCGAGGAAAATCGAATCGGCTACCGGCACGGCCAGCGCATAGACTTTCCAAAAGTTTTCTTGCTGGCACGAGAAAATTGCCAGGCCGCGCCCGCTCCAATCGTACTCGTGATCGAAGAAACGCTCGATCGCTGCCGGGTCGCCGTCGGCGCGGCCTTCGACGGTATGCAGCAAGTGGCGCAGCGCCAGACGGTATTCATCGCGGCCGCGCCGGGTCGGATCGACGTTCAACGTGAGGCTGAGAATAGTGTGTTGACTTTGATACTCGGCGAGTTGCTGGAGATCGTCCTTACTGAACATCTTACGCCTCCTGGTGGAATGATGACCTTGCAGCCGAACCTTGCGAAGGTTGGACTAAAGCACGCAGGTGAGCGGCTTAAACCTGCCCATACCCGGCGCAATGCGCCGGTGGGCCGCCAGGCGTCGCAAGGTTACCGCAGGGTGTGGAACAACTAGCGTGGACGCTCGGCCAACGTGAGCGGCAGCTGCAGCGTTTCGGTGCCGCGCAGGATCGTGATCGTCACGGTCTGGCCGACCAGTTTTTTGCTGGCCAGATACCCGATCATTTGATCGAAGCTGCTGATCGGATCACCGTCGATGGCGGTGATGATGTCGCCGCCGGCGGTGACCGGGATACCGCGCACGGTCACTTGCTGATCGCCGCCGCGCAGCCCGGCCTTGACCGCCGGTCCGCCGTCGATGACGCTTGAAATCAGCACACCGCGATCGGTCGGCAAGTGGAGTGCGGCAGCCAGTTCGGCGGTCTTGAAGTGATTATCCGAGCTCACTCCCAGATACGGATACGAGACGCGACCATCTTTTAGGATCTGTGCGACGACGCGCTTGACGGTATTGGATGGAATGGCAAAGCCCACCCCGGAGTTGGATCGATTGGTGCCATTCGTGCGAATCGCGGCGTTGATGCCGATGACTTCACCATGCGACGTGAGCAGCGGCCCGCCCGAATTACCCGGATTGATCGCGGCATCGGTTTGAATGATGTCTGGATTGGAGAAAGAGGCGCCCGTTGCGCTCGTTGTGTCTGATGGCAGCGTGCGCCCCTTGCCGCTGACGATACCGACCGTCATGGTGCCGACCAGCCCGAACGGATTGCCGATGGCCACAACACGCTGACCGACCTTGACTGCGTCCGAGTCACCCAGCGTCAAGGGTACCAACTTGTTTGCGGCGACCTCCACTTTGATCACAGCCAGATCGCCATAGGGATCAGTGCCCACGATGGTGGCCGTTGCGATGCTGCCATCCGCAAAGGTCACATCGACCTCGTCTGCGCCGTCGACGACGTGATTGTTCGTCACAATATGACCCTGTTGGTCGATGACAAAGCCCGAACCTGATCCGAATTCGGTCAGATTCGCACCCGTACCGCCGGATACGTCAATGTTCACCACGCCGGGATTCGTCCGCTCGTACAGGTTCTCCAGCAGCACCTCTTCGGCATCCGAAGAGATCGCGATCGATTCAGGCAGCGGGGTGGGCGTGGTAAAAACGGTCGGCGTGACCTCGCCCAACGAAGTGGGCGGAACCGGGGTGCGCGTTTCAAAAATGGAGAAGTTTGCACAGCCTGCCACCAGGACAGCCAGGACAATGAAAGTTGTCGCGAGTTTGATTGGTTTCATAGCAACCTTCTAAAATGGTCAACTGGTCAACCCTTGCACCGCGCTGCGGAGCAGGGCAGGTGTTGGTCAGTCCGTCGATTGATCACCGATCACTGATTACTAATTACTGATCACTAATCACTTCCTCAGTTTTGCCAATTGCTCAAACAATGTTCGTTCCGCCTCGCTGAGATTTTGCGGCAGGCTGACCTGGACCTTGACCAGCAGATCGCCGTGCGTTTGCGGATCTCGCAGCTGCGGCATGCCCTGGCCGCGCAGCCTGAAGACGCGCCCGGGCTGCGTTTCGGGCGGAATCTTCAAACTCACACTGCCTGCCAGCGTCGATACAGTGGCTTCGCCGCCCAACATCGCCGTATACAGATCGATCGTCGTCTCGGTTTTTAAGTGGTCGCCATCGCGCTCGAAGACGGGATCGGGCTTGACTGTGACGCTCAAGAATAGATCGCCCGCCGCGCCGCCCGATCGGCCAGCTCCACCCTGCCCGCTCACGCGGATTCTGGAACCCGTCTTCACACCCGGCGGCACTTTCACTTCGAGCGTCTGGTCGTCCATTTGCAGCGTGAGGGTTGCGCCCTGATAAGCCTCGCGCAGCCCGATCTCGATCGGTTGTTCCAGATCGTGGCCGCGCGTCGGCCCACGCCGGGTCGTGCGCGTTCGAGTTCCGCCGCCTGCGCCGCCAAAGATCGACGCGAAGAAATCAGAGAAGTCACCCAGGTTGCCGCTTTCGCCGCCGAACATGCTGCCCAGATCGACATTCTCGGTTGTCCACTGGCTCCAATCGAAGCCGCCCGGCGCGCCGCCGGCGCGCTCGTATTGCTGCCATTGCGAGCCGAGCGTATCGTATTTCTTCCGCTTATCCGGATCGCTCAAAACTTCATTGGCTTCGTTGGCTTCCTTGAATTTCGCTTCAGATTTTTTGTCGCCCGGGTTATTGTCCGGATGATACTGGCGCGCCAGCTTGCGGTAAGCCTTTTTGATTTCGTCCTGCGTGGCTGTGCGCGGGACGCCGAGGGTTTGATAGTAATCTTTATAGTCCATGTCAATTCACATCGAACGAAGGGGGCCTCATCAACCTGCCTTAGAAATATTATACCCTGAATACCAGGGGCTGGCATATCCTCCCAGGGATGGGTTTTAGCCCCGAATCTATCCCTATGTTAAGACTAAATCGTTAGATTCACGTTAATGGACAACTGTACTCTAAAATGTATGCCTTATGTCACTCGTCTATATCGCAGGTTAGTGGGATATTTTATAGGGCTAAACTCAAACTTACCAACCCTGCGTCCGT
>JADGQE010000405.1 GCA_017882055.1 Thermoflexales bacterium | reverse complement strand
CGGCGCCGGCACCACGGTGCCAGTAACCGGTTGGCCGTTGACGCACAGCGCAACTCCGTTGCCTGCGCCCGCGCGCTTCACGTTGATGACATACTTCACGCCGCGAAAAACACGGGTGGCCGTAAAGCCGGGCCAATCGGCTGGAATCACCGGCGCAATCTGCAAACCATCGAGCGTGGGCCGGATGCCCAGGATCCATTGCGAGATCGCCACGTAGTTCCAGGCCGCCGTGCCGCTCAGCCACGAGTTCTTGGCTTCCCCGTGCGTCGGCGCATCACGCCCGGCGATCATCTGGGCATACACGTACGGTTCGCAGCGATGCACCTCACTGATCGCTTCGCGCGCCGAAGGATTAATGCGCGTATAGTAATCGTGGGCCTGATCGCCGTGTCCCGCCATCGCTTCGGCAATCATGATCCACGGATTGGTGTGGCAGAAGATGCCGGCGTTCTCTTTGTAGCCGGGCGGATACGACGAGATTTCGCCCAGCTGCAGATAGTATCTGGAATAGGCCGGCTGCTGCAGGACGATGCCGTGCGGCGTGGCCAGCTGTTGCTTGACGGAGGCCAGCGTCTTCTGTGCTCGACCATCCTCAAATCCGATCCCGGCCATGATGCAGATGCCCTGCGGCTCGATGAAGATGCGGCCTTCCGCGCACTCGCTCGATCCGATCTTGCTGCCGAAGTTGTCGTAAGCGCGCAGGAACCATTCGCCATCCCAGCCGTGCCGCCCGACGGTCGTCATCATCTGATCGGCGGCATCCAGATAATGCTGCGCTTCTTCCTTGCGCTGAAGATGCCGGGCAATGGCCGCCAGTTCTTTGGCTGCCAGCACGAACAGGCCGCCGATGAAAACCGATTCGGCTACTTTACCTTCACGATTAGTCGTCGTCTGGAACGATTCACCCGGCTCATCGGAGAAGCAGTTGAGATTCAAGCAGTCGTTCCAATCGGCGCGGCCGATCAAGGGCAGGCCGTGCGGCCCCAGGCGATCGAGCGTGTATTGCAGGCTGCGCTGCAAGTGCGTGTATAGCGAGAGGGCCGAATCGGGTTGATTGTCGAACTCCACAAGTTCATCGAGGATAGGCCAGTCGCCGGTCTCTTTCAGATACGCGGCCACGCCCAGGATCAGCCAGGCCGGATCGTCGTTGAAGTTGCTGCCGGCATCGTTGTTGCCGCGCCTGGTCAGCGGCTGATACTGATGATACGCGCCGCCGTTTTCCATTTGCGTCGCAGCGATGTCAAGGATGCGCTGCCTGGCGCGGGCCGGAATCATGTGAACGAAGCCCAGCAGATCTTGATTCGAATCGCGGAAGCCCATACCGCGCCCGATGCCGGATTCGTAGAACGAGGCCGAGCGCGACAGGTTGAAGGTGATCATGCACTGATAGGCATTCCAGATATTGACCATGCGATCGGTGTGCACATCCGGCGTCTTGACCTGGAACAGATTCAAGCGATCGTCCCAGTATTTCCGCAGCGCCTCAAAGGCCGCAGCGACGTTAGCCTGGTTCAGATACCTGGCAATGACGGGCTTGACGGTACGCTTGTTGATGATCTGTGATTCCGGCGGATCGAATTTTTGATCGCGCGGATTCTGGTGGTAGCCCAGCACAAAGAGGATGGTGCGCGTTTCGTTGGGCGCGAGTGTAACTTTGACGTGATGCGAACCTATCGGCTGCCAGCCGTGCGCCTCCGAGTTGGCGGACTCGCCCCGCTCGACCACCGTCGGCTCATCCCAGCCGCGATACGCGCCGAGGAACGCCTCGCGCTGCGTGTCAAAGCCGGCCAGTTTTTCGGAGCACGCGAAATAAGCAAAGTGATCGCGCCGCTCACGGTACTCCGTCTTGTGGTAGATCACGCCCGCCGGCGCATCAATTTCAACTTGCCCGGTGCTGAAGTTGCGCTGGAAATTGGTGGCGTCGTCCTGCGCGTCCCACAGGCAGAACTCGATGCTGGAAAAGATCGAGAGGTTCGCGGCCTGGCTCCGCTGGTTCGTCAGCGTGAGCTGCCACACTTCCAGATTCTCACCCAACGGCACGAAGTAGGTGGTGTGCGCTTCGATCTGCCGGTAAGTCGAGCCGATAATGCTGTAGCCCAGACCGTGCCGGCAAGTGTAATCATCGAGGTTGCGGCGTGTGGGCTGCCAGGACGGCGACCAAAACTCGGTCGAATCATTGTCGCGCAGATAGATATAGCGCCCGCCCAGATCAAACGGCGCGTTGTTGTAGCGATAGCGTGTCAGGCGGCGCAGGCGTGCATCGCGATAAAACGAATAGCCGCCGGCGGTGTTGGAGATGATGCCGAAGTATTCTTCACAGCCAAGGTAGTTGATCCAGGGCAGCGGCGTGTCGGGCTGCGTAATCACATATTCACGGTGTTCGTCGTCAAAGTGTCCGTATTGCATGATCATTTCCTTTAGATAATTGATGGTTAGATCTCGCGGCGAGTACGGCTGTATCAGCCGTTCAAGGTATTGTTCAATTGCTCGGCCAGCGGAAGCAGATACTTGTTCAATAGCGCATCGATGTCGGGTGCAGACGATTCCAGGATTTCGGCCCACACCTGCGTGAGTGCGCTGCTCAATTTATCTTCGATCAGCCCCCACGCTCGAAGCGACGGGAACGATCGGCCCGCGCGCACAACCTGGCCCATCAGCGCGTTGACCGGATCGTCCGTAAAACTCGGCTCGGCCAGCGTCTCAAGCCGCACGGGCAACAAACCAATGCGCGGATTATAAATCAGCTGGACTTGCTTGCTCGTTAGGAATTTGACGAGTTTGAGCGCCTCGCGTTCGTGCCGGGTGTGCTGCCAGACCACAAGATTCGATCCGCCTACAAAGGGCGTACCGGGTGGAAGCGCCAGGCCCCAATTGGCCACAGCGGTTGGATTCAGATTGCGGTTGAAGAGCATTAACCATGAGCCGGTAATTGTTACTGCCACTTGTCTTTGCAAGAAGAAAGCATCGGATTGACTGCCGGTAAGGTAACGGGCTTCCGGTGCAAGATACCGGTACAATTCAAAGTAAGCTTGCATGCCGGCGCGGGCCTGGGGCTGATCGAAGATCACGCGCTTGCCATCTGCCGTGACAAAATCGCCGCCCGCAGCCCAGACCCACGAAGCAATCCCGTGCAGTGTTCGCGCGGAGTAGCGGCTGGGCACCACCCACGGCAGATCGATGCCATGATCACTTAGACGGCCAAGCGTCAGAGCCAGCTGCCTGGGCGAGTTGAAGGCGGTAGCCGGATCCACGCCGGCCTTGTCCAGCAGATCATGCCGGTAGTAAATCAGGCGCGAGTCGGCCAGCCAGGGAACGGCGCACACATCTTTCTCGCCGATCACCGTACTGCTCTGCCAGCTCGACGGTAGGAACGCAGCCGATCCGCCTAACACGTTCAGCTCAGCCGGCGCAAAGGGGCGCAGTGTATTCATGGCAATGAGGTTGCCGATCCAGGTCGTACCGATCTCTGAGACATCGGGTCCGTGACCATAGAGCGCCACCTTAACGAGTTCAGCCCAGGCAGTTTCCCACGACAGCACAGTCAATCGAACGTGGAAATGCTGTTCCTTTTCAAATTGATCGAGCAAGGGCCGGATATCGCCGACTGGGCCGGCGTCGCGCCCCATGATTGAAAGTTCAATCTC
>JADGQE010000404.1 GCA_017882055.1 Thermoflexales bacterium | reverse complement strand
CGACGAGGAATCTTTACTCGGCCAGCCACGTGGCTGGCCGTGGCAGAGATTCCTCGCTCCGCTCGGAATGACACCCAGGCGCAAGTTTCTGAGCAGGAACGCAGTTTGTGACGAGGAATCTCTACCCCCGGCAGGCTCGCATTGTTGATTAGCATAGAGACGGGAGCACTGCACCGCATGTGTTCCTCGCTCCGCTCGGAATGACAGTTGCCAAAATGAGAATTGCTGAAGCTTTACTTCTTTTCAGCCATGGCGCGCTTCGCTTCGGCCAGCAGTTCGCGGCGCAGAATCTTGCCGATCAGCGTCTTGGGCAGTTCCTTGCGGAACTCGATCGAACGCGGACGCTTGTAGCCGGCCAGCTTATCGGCGCAGAACTTTTTGAGTTCCTCCTCGGTCGCGGTCGCGCCTTCTTTCAGCACGACCCAGGCCCGCACTATTTCGTCGCCTTTGCCTGGATCGAGCAATCCTCCCGCCGCAGCTTCCAACACGGCCGGATGCATCTGTAAAACTTCCTCGATCTCACGCGGCCACACCTGGTAGCCGCCCACTTTGATCAACTCTTTCTTGCGATCGATGATGTAGAAGTAGCCCTCTGCATCCATACGCGCGATGTCGCCCGTATACAGCCACGGCGCGCCGTTCGGATCTTTCGGGTTCTGGCGCAGCACATTTTTTGTTCCGGTTGGATCGCTCCAGTAGCCGTGCATGATCTGCGGCCCGCGCAGGCACAGCTCGCCGATTTCGCCGGTCGGCAGATCGGTCTCCTCGTCGTCGAGGCTGACGATCCGGCATTCCATGTCGGGGAAGGGCAAACCGATCGAGCCGTCTTTGTTCGAGCCATTGACCGGATTGCAATGCGTGGCGGTCGGCGCTTCGGACATGCCGTAGCCTTCGACCAGCTTGCCGCCCGTGATCGCTTCAAACTTGTTCTTGATCTCCAACAGCAGCGGCGCCGAACCGGAAATGCAGGCACGGATCGATCGCAGATCGTGCTGCTCGATGCCTTTGTAGTTGTTGATCGAATTATACATGCGCGGCACGCCAGGGAAGATCGATGGATGGTAGGTGTCAATGGCGTCGATGATGCTGTCAAGATCGCGCGGATTGGGCACGGTGATCATCGATGCGGCGGCCTGCACGGCAAGCGACATGCCCGCCACCATGCCGTAGACATGGAACAACGGAATCGCCAGCAGCGACGTCTCCCGGCCTTCCTTGCAATCCGATAGCCACGCGCGGATCTGCAGCGTGTTAGCGACGAGGTTGCGGTGAAGCGCCACCGCCGCTTTGGGCACGCCCGTGGTGCCGCCTGAATACTGGAACAGCGCCCAGTCATCGCCTTTGACGCTGACTCTGGGCCGTTGAGCGGGCGTGTATTTCGCCAGCAGTTCCTTGAACGAATGATGACCGGCTGCCAGCTCAACGCGGTCGCCGCCTTTTTTCTCTTTGGTCAGCGTGAACAGGAAGCGCAGCAGTCCGTTCATATAGTCTTTGATGTTGGTGACGATCACGTTCTTGACCCGGGTGTTCGGCAGAACGTGCAGCACCGTGGGATAGAAGCGGCTCATGCAGATGATCGTCTCGGCGCCGCTGTCCTTCAATAGCTCTTCGAGTTCGCGCTCGGTATACGTCGGATTGCTGGCGACGACGACGGCTCCGGCTTTGAGGATGCCGTAATACGCGATGATAAACTGCGGGATGTTGGGCATGAAGATCACGGCCCGATCGCCCTTCTTCACATCCAGCCCGGCCAGCGCGGCGGCCATTCGATCGGAGAGATCGTTGAGTTCACGGTAGGTCAGTGAACTCCTGGCGAAGCCCTGATGCGACGGCTTGAAATGAACGGCGACTTTGTCGGGATACCTGGCCGCGCTTTCTTCGAGGAAAGCATACAACGGCTTGTCCGGATACGGCTTGAGCGACTGCGGCACACCCTGATCGTAGTGCTTGAACCACGGCTGATCCATCTCTGGTCCTCCTTCGATTTGGCTGAGCAGGTGGGGATAGATACAGTATATCGTATTTGCCAAGCCGATGTCAAACAGAACTTATTGACAGCGTGCATTTCAGTTTAGGGCGAGTTAAGCATCCAGAGCGGAATGAAGCGTAGCGAAATGGAGTCGAAGGATGCGTCCCCGCTTCTCAAGCCTTCTTCGACTGCGCTACGCTCCGCTGCCCATGTCCTCAGCCCACAGGGCTGAGGTGGGCCGCCAGGCGCAGAATGCTTGCTTCGCTTATGGTCGCCCCCAACTTGAAATGCACCCTTATTGACATTCGAACGAAGAGGCCGGGCGTTGAGCAGGTGGGCGTGGAGTAGGGCATTCAGACATGGGTGACATTCTATAAAGTCACGTAGACGAAAGCCGCGAGGGCAAGAGCAGAGTTCTGCAATAGTATGAATCTAACCTCCCGCGTTTTTCAATAAGGCCTGAAAGGAATCCGGCATTGAGACCACTTGCCCCTGCCGATCGATTAGCATGAGCTTGACGCTGCCGACGACCAGGCACTGCCGGGTGTCGGCGTTGATAATCTCGTAGCCGAAGGTCAGCGCGCGGCTGCGCAGCGAATCGATCCGAGTCCGCACAGTGACGCGCTCGTTGTAGTGGGCGGGCGCCAGATAGCGCACGTTGACTTCGGTTACGGCTAAGGCCAGCCCGCTCTGTTCGATGGCGACGTAATCGAGGCCGTTGCGCCGCATGTACTCCGATCGGCCTTCTTCCATCCACACCACGTAGTGGCTGTGATGGACGATGCCCATCTGATCGGTTTCGGCGTAGCGCACGTAAAAGGTTGTCTCAACGATTTCATTGCCCATTTGATTTGCTCGTGAAAGGTTTGACCCCGGAGGGCACGGAGCATACGGAGTGAGAAACCAATCCGTATCACCTGTGAAATCCGTGGCTCTCGATCATTGGCGCGGCGTCATTTTTCGCGTCGCAGAATCTCTCGAATTAACTCTTTGCGCTGCGCGCCGCTCAACGTTTCCAGCTTGCGCACGCCGAACGGATCGATCGTCTCGCGCAGCAACTGCACTTCTTCTTCAGTTGGCGGTTCGGTCGCATGCACATCGGGCGCGATTTCAAGCGGGAAACCGGTCTTGGCCTGGATCTTTTCCGGCGATTGACCGGCGTGGTAAGTAGTGAGTCGCAGCATGCCATTGGCAAAATCGAACTGGCCCAGATTGGTGATGCAGTAGCGCGGCCCGGCACCTGCCCGTCGATCGGACGTGTGGCCCAGCCCGCTGATGAAATCCACTTGCTCGACGAAGACGGCGCGCGAATGGCGCGGCACGTACAACATGCAGCGTTCGTTGAACAAGGTCACATCGGCAATGCCGGCGCTGCCGGGCAAGCGCATCTGCGGTTGATCGTAGTTTCCGCCGATGAAGACGTTGTTGAAGTTGCCATGCCGATCGACCTGCGCGGGGCGAAAGAATTCTCGTAAATGGAAACGCGGCAGCAATTCGCAAGTGATCTGGGTGAAGGTCAGCAGGATCAACCCGTGATCGAGCCAGGGCCGCTCGATGTTGGCCAGGCCCATCGGCGCCCAGTCGCGGCAGATCGTCCCGCCGATGGCCGAGGCAAAGAGAATGTCGGGCGTGCGGGTGAGTTTGGCCAGCAGCACGCCGGCCATCACCAGCGGCGTGGCGAT
>JADGQE010000403.1 GCA_017882055.1 Thermoflexales bacterium | reverse complement strand
TTCGGTCTCACCGCTGCGATGCGACACGACGACCGTCCAGCCCGCGCGCTGCGCCAGGCGCGAAGCCGCGATTGATTCGGTCAGCGTGCCGATCTGATTGAGCTTGCACAGCAGCGAATTGCACGAGTTCTCTTTGATCGCGCGCTCGATATACTTGACGTTCGTGACGAGCAAGTCGTCGCCGACGATCTGAATGCGCGAGCCGATCTTCTGCGATAGCAGGTTCCAGCCGTCCCAGTCATCCTGGGCCATACCATCTTCCAGCGAGATGATCGGATACTGATCGACGGCTTTCACGTACCAATCGACCATCTCGGCGCTGGTCAGCGTCTTGCCTTCCTTAGCTAAAACGTATTTGCCGTCCTGATAGAATTCGCTGGAGGCCGGGTCCATGCCGAGGCAGATCTGCTCGCCCGGTTTGTAGCCCGCTTTGGTGATGGCTTCGAGGATCACTTCGAAGGCTTCGGCGTTGCTCTTGAGGCTGGGCGCAAAGCCGCCTTCGTCGCCGACGCCGACGTTGTAGCCTTTCTTCTTCAGCACACCCTTCAACGTTTGATACACTTCCGCGCACCAGCGCAGGGCTTCGGCGAAGTTCGGCGCAGCGATGGGCAGGATCATGAATTCCTGCATGTCGGTGCTGTTGTCGGCGTGCTTGCCGCCGTTGAGGATGTTCATCATCGGCACGGGCAGCACCCGCGCTTCGACGCCGCCGATGTAGCGATACAGCGGCAGTTCCAGCGAGTTGGCAGCGGCCTTGGCCACGGCCAGGCTCACGCCGAGGATGGCATTGGCGCCGAGGTTGGCTTTGGTCGGCGTGCCGTCGAGCGCGATCATCGCTTCGTCGATGCCGATCTGATCGGTCGCTTCCATGCCGATGACTTCGTCGGAGAGTTCGTTGAGCACGTGCTCCACAGCCTTCAACGTGCCTTTGCCGCCGTAGCGGCTCTTGTCGCCATCGCGCAGTTCGAGCGCTTCGTTTTCGCCGGTCGATGCGCCAGAGGGCACCGCGGCGCGTCCCCAGCTGCCGTCCTCCAGGGCTATTTCGACCTCGACGGTCGGGTTGCCGCGCGAATCCAAAATCTCGCGGGCGTGGACAAATTCAATTGCTGGCATTTTGTATCTCCTTAAAATAATCACGCAAATGCGTGGAGTTTTCAACGAGGCGGATTATACCACTGGTGGTGAGTAACGAGTGCTGTGTGAGACGGAGTGCGTAATGCGTATTGCGTGATGGATCGATTTCAGCCTTCAGCCTTCAGCCCTCATCCTTCGATCCTCACTACCCGATCGCCGGTGCGCCAGCGATTGCGCCGCAATGCTGCTTCGATGGGCGCATCAAACCAGATCGCCACACGCGTGACGTTGAGTTCGCGCGCAAGGTGGGTGGCATACGATCGATACTGGTGCAGGTTGTGCTCGTTTGCTCACCGACCGCGTGAGCTCAAGCACCCGCGCGGTTTTTCATCGACATCGCTGAATCATCATTCGACGTGCAACGGATCCCCTAATGGGCGGGCTTCAATCTGTGGAGGAAATGTCTCGATGGCCTTCCGAATCATATCAACCCAGATGGGGAGATGGCTTTGATCGGCCGCAATCGTAAAACTTAACTTGACATCGGAAGCAGGTTGTTCACGTACGGTCACATAGACGGCGAGGCGCCCAAAACTATTCAGATGAAACTCAAATCGGAGCGTTGTTTCACGGCATCTAAAAACCGCTTTCACGGGTTGCCCAACGTGTTGGTGAAGTTCCTCCAGGAGTCTGAGAAGGTATCCCAGCTCGTGTGACCAGATGAAAGTGTCGAACTTGCCCTGAAATACTCCGGCTTCGACGGCGACGCCGGCATTGATCACATCGCGATCCCAATCGGTTGTCGCATCGGGAAATGAGCGAGAGGTCAAAGTGAGTTCGATACTTCGCTTGTTCGATTCAAATTTGATCACGGAGGCTTTAGCCATATCATCACTCTCTTTCCAGAATATGCGTCACCACATTCGAGCCGCTGCCGCCGATATTTTGCGCCATGGCGATCGCCGCATCTTTGACTTGATTCTTGCCCGCCAGTCCGCGCAGCTGCAGCGTGGCTTCGGCGATCTGATACACGCCCGTCGCGCCGACGGGGTGGCCGCGCGCCTTCAAGCCGCCCATCGTCGCGATCGGCAGCCGGCCGCCGAGGAAGATGTCACCCTCGAGGCCAAGGCGTGTGCCCAGACCCGGCTCGGCAAAGCCGCTCGCTTCCAAACTCAACACCGCCGTGATCGAAAACGCATCGTGGACTTCAAAGAGATCGATATCTGTCGGCTTGAGCCGCGCCTGTTCAAAGGCTTTCCTGGCAGAGAGTTCCACGGCTTCGAGGCCGAGCAAGTTGTGTCGATCGTGCAGCGCGAGGCTGTCGGTGGCGATGGCGCTCGCGCAGATCTTGACGGGAAACGGACTGTAGCGGCGCGCGATCTCGGTCGGGGCCAGGATCACAGCCGCCGCGCCATCGCACACGGGCGAACAGTCGAGCAGGCTGATCGGATCGGCAATCATGCGGGCCTTGTCGAATTGCGCCTGCGTCACCTCGTAGTGCATCATCGCATAGGGATTGTTGATCGCGTTGTGATGCGCATTGATCGAGAAGGGCGCAAAGGCTTCATGCTTGACGTTGTATTCGTACATGTAGCGCTGCATCAAGCGTGCGTTGATGGCCACAAAGGTATCGCCTTCGGCGGCCTCGTAATCGGCATCGGATGCGCCGACCAGCCCGGCGGTGATTTCTGCGCCGGGATGATCCGTCATCTTCTCGACGCCGCAGGCCAGCGCGAAATTTACCTGGCCGCTGGCCACGGCGAGATAGGCGGCGCGAAACGCGGCGCCGCCCGACGAGCAGGCCGCTTCAATCTTGACCGCTTCGACGCCGCGCAGTCCGACCTGATCGGAGGCCAGTCCGCCCAACAGGTCTTGCCCGGCCAACGTGCTGGACAACATGTTGCCGATGTAAACGCTGTCGATTTGTTCGGCTTGCGCGTCCTGGATCGCGGCCAGCATCGCCTCGACCGCGAGAAAGTAGATCGGCTTGTCCCATAGATCGCCAACGGCGATCTGACCGATCCCGATGATACTGACATCACGCATGCTTCACCTCGAGTGTCATGGGCTGAAGTGTCCTCAGATCGTGCAGTTGTTTTTTGTGCGTGGCGCTGTGCAAATCCGTGGATGACAGTGCAGAAAGACTACGCTGATTTGAGTACGGCGCGTATCTTATCACGTTTCGCGTTTTGGCGTCGATCGATTTCTCGTGCGGGAAAGCAGTGGTCCGCGTGCCGCCGGGCGCCGCAATGATGCGGTGCCTGGCGGAGCGGGGCCGGGCGGTGTACAATCGGACAGCCGACGGCTTCCACAGCGCGTGCGCCGCGGATCGAAAACTTGGATGACGTTGGGGTGGGTGAGGAGTTAGCTGGAGCGGATCGGGTAACTGGTCGATCGGGCAGTTGGGCCTGGGACCAGTTTGGGCGCATCAGCGCGTGAACTTCGTTAAACTCGCCCATTTATCCTTCAAGATGGGAGCGTACAAAATCATGGCTTTATATTTGGTCACGGGCGGTGCAGGTTTCATTGGTTCACACCTCGTTGAGGCGCTGGTTCAGCGTGGCGATCAAGTGCGTGT
>JADGQE010000402.1 GCA_017882055.1 Thermoflexales bacterium | reverse complement strand
CAGCCAGCGTCAACATCATGGCTGGACCGCTGAACAGTGTCGCCGTAGCTCCTCAACCGGTAACGATAACCGTCGGCGCGACACAGGCTTTTACGGCTTTCGGCGCAGACGCCTATGGCAATTCAGTATCAATCAACCCCATCTGGAGCACGGACGCCGGAACAATGACTGGCAGCGTCCTGGCCGCCCAGACACTACCTGCCAATGGCAAGCACGTTACAGCAACAGTCGGCAACCTTGGCGACACAATCACTTTCGATGTCGTAGCCGGGCCGCTGAGCCATTTGACGATCACGCCCACGGTTGTCACACTGACCATGCGCACGACGCAACAGTTCGCCGCCGTCGGCTTTGATGTCTACAACAATGTGATTACCCATCCATCGATTGTATGGCAGGTCACACCGATCGATGTAGGCATCATCGATGCATCTGGCTGGTTTACAGCTGGAAATAAAGCTGGTGTATACCCCAATGCGATCGTTGTCGCTTCGGGCAGCATCAGCACGACCGCCAAAGTGATTGTGCGCTGGCCGCATCAGGTGTACCTGCCTGTCGTGCTGCGCTAATCCCACCAGGCTTCACCTACCACAACGGCGAGTCAACCTTCTGGCTCGTCGTTGTGCTTTTCCCCTGTGGTACAATCTCGATCACTTTCTCATCAGGTGACTTGAATGGATTTGCTTCAGGGACTCAATCCGCAGCAGCGCCGCGCCGTCGAAGCGCCCGATGGCCCCGCCTTGATCCTGGCCGGGCCAGGCTCAGGCAAGACGCGCGTACTCATGCAGCGCGTGGCGTATCTGGTGGAGTTGTATCAGACGATGTGAATGCACGCTTGAACGAAAATTAAAACGGCGAGCCTGATGTGGACTCGCCGTTTTTGTTCGGGCCGGAAAGCTACGGATGCAAGTTGGGATCATCGGTGAGCAGGCCCTCGGCCAGAGCCGCCGCAAGCAGATCGCCATCGGAGGTGAGCACAACTGGCGCGGGCAAGCCGTTGCTCAACAGCGTGTCGTTCAGAAAGAGCGCGCAGGCCAGATGCACCGCATCGTAACCGCGCAAACGATGACGGCGCGGCAGCGCCATGGCTTTCAGGATGATGGCTTGATCCACTTCAATGAGCCAGTACTGATCACGAGCGTCATGCTCCAGATCGCGCAGCAGTCCGTCCAAAATATCGTCCGGCAAAACGCCCTGGCGCAGTTTGGCCGCCAGCGCCGCCGTGATTTCGACCAGTCCGATATGGCCCAGCGCCAGGACGTGTCCGGCGGCGGGGTCGCACACGGCGCACACCCACGCGCTGCCCGGTTCGTTGACGTAGCGTTTCACCAGCGCGCTGCTGTCGGCGTAATAGGTGGTCATCACTCGCCTCGCCGCTGCGCGATAAGCAACTCGCTCACGGGCTGGCCCGGCAAGGTGGGCGGTTCCTGGCGGAGGGTTGACTGAAGTTCGCTGCGCGAAGCCAAATGACGCACGTGGCCGGTTTTGAGCAGGGCCTGCACCACCTGCGCGGGCGTCTGTTCGGCGGC
This sequence comes from Thermoflexales bacterium, assembly GCA_017882055.1. Lineage (GTDB taxonomy): Bacteria > Chloroflexota > Anaerolineae > Fen-1058 > Fen-1058 > JADGQE01. Next base: position 2,134 of record JADGQE010000402.1, on the reverse strand, counting down.
CTGCTCACGGGAAAGTTGGGCGAGACCGAGTTGCAGGGCGCGGCGCAACTGGTTTTGATCTAACTCCTGACCCTGCAGCCATTGGTTAGAAATCGTCAACGTGATGGTCTGTTCCATAGATACACCTCGAGTGTTTAGCGGGTTACGGCCCGTCAACAACGATTATACCTTGTTCTCAGGAGGTTTTCCATGCAATACGTATTCTGTGTGCACGCAAAAGGTGTCAGGCAAATCGGGTTCTGCCGCAGTTGCTGCGCGCCAGCGCGTGCGGGGAGCGGGGATCAGCAGTGCAACTGCTGACAAACTTTGCGTGCACACCGTATTCTCGTCACGTTGGGTACGCTACTTCATCCCGAACATCGGCACGATCATCGTCGTCGCCTTGATGCTGATGACGTATCGCGCCTGGGCCGCGTCGAATGGCCCGGCTGCGCCCGATGCGACACCGGACACGATCAGTCCTCTGGCTCGCCGTTGTGCTTTTCCGCTGTGGTACAATCTCGATCACTTTCTCTTCAGGTGACTTGAATGGATTTGCTTCAAGGACTCAATCCGCAGCAGCGCCGCGCCGTCGAAGCGCCCGATGGCCCCGCCTTGATCCTGGCCGGGCCAGGCTCGGGCAAGACGCGCGTGCTCACGCATCGTGTGGCGTACCTCGTCGAAGTGCGCCAGATTTGGCCGCGCCAGATTCTGGCCGTGACGTTTACGAATAAGGCCGCCCGCGAGATGCGCGAACGACTTGATAAAATTCTCGGCACACCCCGCGCCGCCGAATTGACGCTCGGCACTTTTCATGCGATCTGTGCCCGCTGGCTGCGGCGTGACGCGCCCGAGCTGGGCCTGAGCCGCGAATTCGTGATCTACGATCAAGACGATCAGACTTCGTTGGTCAAAGCGGCTTTGAAAGAGTTGAACATCGACGAGAAGCGTTACACGCCTTCGGCGGTGCTCAATGCGATCTCGTCGGCCAAGAATGAATTGATCACCCCGGAGGCCTATAAGCCGCCCTCGTACTGGCACGAGATGGTGCGACGAGTCTATCCGCGTTATCAAGAACTGCTGCGCGCCAGCAATGCGCTCGATTTCGACGACTTGCTGCTCGAAGTGGTGCGGCTGTTTGATACAAAGCCGGAGGTGTTGGCGCGTTATCAAGAGCGCTATCAGCATGTGCTGGTCGATGAGTTTCAGGACACCAATACGGTGCAATACGCACTGATCAGCCGATTGTCGGCAAAGTCGCACAATATCTTTTGCGTCGGGGACGAAGATCAATCGATTTACAAATGGAGAGGTGCTGACTTCCGCAACCTCCAGCGTTTCCGCGAACAGCACCCCAGGTTGTTTGAAGTGGTGCTGGAGCAAAACTACCGCTCGACGCAGACCATCCTCGACGCGGCGCGCGGCGTAATCGAGCGCAACGTGCATCGCACGCGCAAGCAGCTGTTCACCGATCGCTCCGGCGGCGCGGCCGTCACAGTGTACGAGGCTTACAATCAAGACGACGAAGCCGAGTACGTCGTCGGCACTATCCAGCAGATGATTCGCAAGCACGAACACCAGGCTGGTGACTTCGCCGTGTTTTTCCGCACCAATGCCCAGTCGCGCGCGCTGGAAGATGCCTTCATTCGATCGGGCATGCCCTATCGCTTGATCGGCGGCACGCGCTTCTATGCCCGGCGCGAAATCAAGGACGTGCTGGCTTACCTGCGCCTGGTTCACAATCCGCACGACGCCGTGAGTTTGCTGCGCGTGATCAATGTGCCGCCGCGCGGCATCGGCGCGAAGACGTTGAGCGTGCTGGACGAACTGGCGCGCAGCGGCGAGAAGTCGGCCTATCAGCTGATCCACGATTTGAAAACGTCCGGAGCGAGCAGCCCGCTGACTTCCAGCTTGACGCCGAAAGCGCGGCAGGCGCTGCTGGGCTTTGCAGACATGATCGATCGCTGGATCGATTCGACGCAGCGCGGCCGCAACGTGGCCGAGTTGATCGATTTGATTTTGCAGGAATCGAGTTACCGCCGTTACGTGGAAGACGGCAGCGAAGAAGGCAAAGATCGCTACGACAACATCAAGGAACTGCGCAACGTCGCCTCCGAATACACGCGCGCTGTCGGCGAGGATCCGCTGGCTGAGT
>JADGQE010000072.1 GCA_017882055.1 Thermoflexales bacterium | reverse complement strand
TGGCCGGATTGATGGCGGGTGGGATGATTTGCCTGGGGTTAGTCTATCCCGCTCTGGCGATTCCATCGCGAATCGACTACCAGGCCAAACCAGGGCTTGATGCAATACTTGCCACCGTTGTTGACTCAGCACCTGATTCGAACGTCCGCGACGCTTACGCGGCGACACTGTGGCTGAATGAAAATGTGGCGGGGGCACCCATTATCCTGGAAGGAACCACTGATCAACTCCCTTATGAATCAGGACAATCGCGGATTTCGGCTTGGACCGGCCTGCCAACGTTACTGGGCTGGCCCGATCACGAAGTTCAGTGGCGCGGATTGGAAGACGTCATACACCAGAGGCTAGCCGATGTCACAACCATTTATTCAACCACTGACATCGCTTTGGCGCGTTCGCTGCTGCAACGATACAACGTGAGTTACGTCATTGTCGGTGACCGCGAACGCATTCAGTACCCGCAGGCAGGTCTGGCCAAATTTGCCCAGATGTTTCCGATCGTCTTCCGACAAAACGATGTGATAATCTATCGCATTCCATAAGCGATCCAAACGAAACGGGTGATCTTCATCAGGTCGCCCGTCGTTGTTTATGGCTTCGGCGTCGGCGTATGCGTTGGAGTCGACGACGGTGATGGTGTTTCAGTTGGCGTTTCCGTCAGCGTCGGTGTAATCGCTACTGGCGGCGTAGCGGTCAGGGTATGAGTTGGTGTTGGCGTCGACGCAGGCTCCGTCACCGTCACAGTTGGCACTGGCTTGGTCATCGTCAGCGTTGGCGCTATTGGCGTGTAGGTAGGCGTGCTGGGCGGCAGCGTCGGCACTGCAAGTGGCGTCTCGGTTAGTGTGGGCATAGGTGTTTCAGTTGGTAATGGCGTCGTTGTTTCTGTCGGTGTCGGCCCGTTATTCTGCACGATCACCCGCAGACGAAACTCGGTGCGTCCGCCGCCTTTGCCAAACGCCGTTAGGCGCAGCGTATGCTCGCCATCGCCGACCGTGCGCGTATCCCATTCACCTAATGGGCCATCCGTGACTTGTGACAAGTACGGGCCGCTCACCCAGCCCCAGCCGCCCGGATCCCAGCTGATGCCCTGCTCAAATTGATAGTGATCGAAGTTGTCCAGTGTGACCGTGCCGACGATCTGCACGACGCCATTGACCACACTGCCCTCGGCCGGTGAAGTGATCTTCACGTTCGCGCTGCCATTGCCGTTACCCGGCGTGCCCGGCGCGCATTTATCGGGCGGTGCGAGCGGCATACCCTTCGACGCCAGCCAATCGGGATTCTGATCGACCCATGCGCGCGCTTCATCCGGCAGCACCAACATCACTTGCTGATTGCCGCCACAATTCAGCAGCTGATACCAATCGTGATCCGGGCCAGGCGGAGGCTGATCGGCAAAGTAGATTTCCTTTTTCTTCGCCGGACAGTATTGCGTGGGCTGTGTGCCCGAATCGGCGCAGACTTCCACTTCGATAATGCCCGCGGGCCGTGCAAAATCCAACACCGGCCGATCGGCCAGGGCCGCTTCCATGAAGTTGTGCCAGATCGGTCCCGCGCCGGTCACACCGCTGATATGTTCCATCTCGGTGTTATCGGCATTGCCCACCCACACCCCGGCGACCAGATCGGGCGTGTAACCGATCGTCCAGTTGTCTTTGAAGTCATTGGTCGTGCCGGTCTTGACCGCGGCCGGACGCGAAAGTTTCAGCGCGCTGTTCGGACCAAAAGCCGGCGTGCGGGCCGCGTTATCCGATAGAATGTTCGTCAGCAAATAGGCGTGCTGCGGTTTGACGATCGTCACCCCGGTATTTTCGATCGGCTGACACAACGGCGCGCCACCGTTGTCCTGTCCGGGCAACGTAAACTTGCACACGATCTCGCCGTTCGCTTTCTCGACACGCTCGAGCGCGATCGGCGGCATATACACGCCATTATCGGCGAACACGGCAAACGCGCCGGTCATTTCAAGCAACGGCACTTCACCGCCACCCAGCGTCAAGGCAGGGCCATAGTCTGGTCGCGTGAGCGTATCGATGCCCATCCGCTGCGCGACTTTTAGAAAGTCAGGGATGCCAATGTGCACCAGCGTCTTGACCGCCGGAATGTTATATGAATTTGCCAGCGTTGATCGAACCCACTGCGGCCCATGGAACTTGCCATCGTAATTGACCGGCGTATAAATGACCCCCGCCGTATTCGTGTACTCCACCGGAACATCCCACAGCACCGTTGATGGCGTCCAGCCCTTTTCAAAGGCGGCTAAATACGTCAGCGGCTTGATCACGCTGCCGGTCTGACGCGGGCGCAGTGTCATATTGACCTGCCCGCTGATCGCCGCGTTGTTGAAATCGGGACTGCCGACCATCGCCAGTATTTCGCCGGTGCGCGGATCCATTGCCAGCAAGCCGGCATTGGTCACGTGCTTATCGGCCAGGCTCGCGATTTGATCGCGCACGACCTGCTCGGCCGTGGCCTGCAATTTGGGATCGAGCGTGGTGTAGATTTTGAGTCCGCCGCGATACAACGCCGCCGCACCAAATTCTTGTTCGACCAGCTGCCGCACGTAAACGACCCAGTGCGGCGCTTGTGCAGCGAAGCTGCCCGAGGGGGGCACAAAGTTGTAAGTCTCCATCGCGCTCGCGGCAATCTTAGATTGATCGGCGGTGACGTCGCCTGCCTGCTGCATCAACCGCAGCACATCCTTCTGGCGATTCAGCGCGTACTGGTGACCCTCAGTTGTGAACGGATCATAAACCGACGGAGCCTGTGGAATACCCGCCAGGAAAGAAGCTTCGGCCAGTGTCAATGCTTCTGCGTCTTTGTGAAAGTAAGTCTGTGAAGCCGCTTCGATGCCGTACGCCAGGTTGCCGTAGTTGATCGAGTTTAGATAAAGTTCCAGAATAGTATTGCGCGGATACTGGCGCGTCACTTCGGAAGCCAGCACGGCCTCCCTGATCTTGCGGCTTAACGTTTGCTCGTTGCCCTCGGGCAGTAGCAGGTTGCGGACCAGCTGCTGCGCGATTGTGCTCGCGCCCGACACGGTGTTGCCGGCGCGCACGTTCCGGAAGATCGCGCTCACAATGCCGATCAGATCGAAACCGGGATGCGAATAGAAACGCGGATCTTCGGTATCGATCGTCGCTTTGATCAGCCACGGCGAAATCTTATCGAACGGCACGACGGTGCGGCGGCCCGCTTGCGGATCCATCAACTCATACAGCAAGTTGCCGTTTCGATCGTAAATCTGACTGCTGGTAAACAACTGGGTGGCCTGGCTGGCGAGTTCGTTAGGCGAGGGCAGCGTCGAGGCGATCGTCACATAGCCGATGACCGCCAGCGCAAGGGACAGCACCAACAGCACCACCGCGATCAAGCCGAGGAAAAACAAGACCCGCGCCGCACCATACACCGTGATCTTTGATCGGGGGACTTTGCCCGCTGACTTTTGTGCGCGCGGCTTAGAGGGAGGTGGAGGTGGCGGCGCGCCGTAACCCGATTGGCCCCAGCCGCTCGACGAAGGCACAGCCGGTTGTTTGGGCGCCTGCGTTGTACGCTGCGGCGACGATTGCGTGGTAGGCTGCGCAGGCTCAGAACTGCGCCAGCTCGTCGTCGGTTGAGAAGAGGGATCGTCGTGTGGGTCGTTGCTCATAAGATTACCAGGTCAGGTGTGGCAAGCTGACATCTTGCCCTGCAGATCAAAACACCCAGCCCGCCGATGCGGTTCCGGGCGTTGATGGGATGACGCTGATTATAGCGGCCAGGTGCCGGCTGTCAACTGCGCGAAGACAAGAGGCTTACGCCGTCAGATGTTCGTGCGACGGCAAGTGGATATGCGGATGGCTGTGTTCCTCGGATCGATCGTCGTGGCGGTGCAGATGTTCGTGCATCAGATTGCAAGCGATCAGCAGCTCGTGATTCGACAGGACTTCGCCGGGCGTACCTTGCGCCACGATATGATGGTCTTCGTTGATGACGTACACCCGATCGGCAATCGAATCGACAATATTGAGATCGTGTGTAGCGGTGACAACGGTCTTGCCTGCTCTCCCCTGCTCGATTAGAAAATCGACCAGCCACGACTGACTGCGCGGATCAAGTCCGGCCGTCGGCTCATCCATCAGCCACACCTCGGGATTGAAGCTCAGCACGGAGGCCAGGGCCACGCGCTTCTTTTCGCCGCCAGACAAGCGATGCGGCGCACGATCGCGCAGTTTTTCGATTCGCAGCGAGACCAGGGCGTCATCGACCCGCTTCACCACATCCTCGCGGCGCAAGCCAAGTTGCAGCGGCGCGAAAGCCACTTCGTCCCAGACGGATGGCGAAAACAGCTGGACCTCGCTGTCTTGAAACACTAAGCCAACGCGCTGTCGAAACGAGAAGTTGAACGCATCGTCTTGAAAGGCCTGTTCGGTCAACGCTGCTCCGAACGCGCAAGCGGTGCCGGCGTTTGGAAAGTACAATCCGTCCATCAACTTCAACAGCGTGCTCTTGCCCGAGCCATTCGAACCGAGAATCGCCACACGCTCGCCCGCTTCAACGCATAGACTTGCATCTTCCAGCGCCTTTACCTTGCCATCGTAAGCGAAGCTCACGCCTTGAAAATCAAACACCGCTTCATTGCTCATTGCGTCCCCTGACTTCCCAGCCAGATTGCGATTCCAGTGACGAGCAGCATTCCGATCAAACAAGCCCAGTCCAATGCCCGCATCTTAAATGTATCCATCGTGCGCGGATAACCCCGAAAGCCGCGCGACTGCATGGCCAAATAAACTTCGCCGCTCAAGTGCAGCGACTTACCCAGCAACGTACCGGCGCTGGCGGCAATCAAACGACGTTCTTCCGCGCCGCTCAGGCGGCCCATCACCCGGCTCTTGCGCGACAGGAACATATCGTTGACGGTGTGCAGCAGCAGATAGATGTAGCGATAGGTCATACCGAGGATGAGCACGAACACATCGGGCACATGCAGCACACCCAGCGCTTTCAACACGCTATTCCACGGCGTCGTGAGTACCAACAAGATCGCCAACGAAACCGAAGTGCTGACTCGCAGCAGCAGAAACAGGGCCGTCATTGCACCCGTGCGTGTGATCATCAGGCCAAGCGGCAGCTGCACCAGGGTCGGCCCGGGGGTGATGAAGAGGGCCGGCAGCGCGATGATGCCGGTGAAGAATGGCATGAACAACCATACCCGCTTGATGAAGAAACTCATCGGCACAGCGGAAACTCGCGCCAGCACCAGGGTAAGCAGATACAGGCCGATGATCACGGCCAGGCTGCGCGACAGCCCGACCGCGATCAACAGGGCTACCATCGACAACACCTTCACGCGTGGATCGATTGATTGCAGCAGGCCACGCTGCCGGGCAATGTCTTCGGCAAAGATCGATTGCTCCAACGTGTGGCTGATATCCGACAAAGTGTGTTCGATCACACCCTGTCGTTTCTTGACAGGCTTCGTCTCAGAAGTCGCGCTCAATTGGATTTACCTGATGTATTTGGCTTTCGAGCAACGAGCAGCGTCGTAAACAGCCACGCCACCACAGCAACGACAATGATGCCAACGACCGCCGACAGAATGTAGCCCGCGTTCGAATTACCCAGGGATGGCAAATTGTAGCCAGACAACGGGGCATTCCACAGATTTTCCAGCTGAGCCAATCCCTGTGGAATAGTGCTCAGACCGCGGCTGGCCAGCTGTTGTGAATTCCATTCGCCCCAGGCAGTCCCAGGAGCTAACAAGCCGAGCGGCACCGCCACAATCGCCACAGCCAGCACGACATACAGCCAGCGCAATCGGCGCGGGCGGCTTGCCTCGGCGACAAGTTCCGGCTTCTCCACCAATTCGAGCAACGGCTGATTGGTGCGCTGCAAATACGCCACGACCAGGACCGTGATCACGGCCTCCACGATCGAAGCGACCAGGGCATGGGGCACGACCATCACCGGGACTGAGACAGAGAGTGGATAGGGCGCATACAACGGTGTACCATTAGCCGTGTGGAACAAGAACGGCTGGATGCCAAATTCAACCCCGGCAAAGAACGCGGCCGTAGTCAAGCCCACCCAGCCCCCCAGCGCTGCGCCGACAAGCCGGCGCCTGGAAGTGATCGGGCTTTTGGCACTGAGCCACCGATAAATTGCATAGCTCACGTACGGCAGGACTACGGCCATATTGAAACAGTTCGCGCCAATCGCCAGAATGCCGCCATCGCCAAAGAAGAGCGCTTGAATGATCAGTGCGATCGAGATCGCAATCGACGCAATTTCCGGCCCCAGAATAATCGCGGCCAGCGCGCCGCCGACCGCGTGACCGGTGGTGCCGCCCGGCAGCGGCACGTTGAACATCATGATCACAAACGAGAACGCCGCCAGCAGCGCGATGAGCGGCACGCTGCGCGCATTCACCATTTGCCGCAACCGCTGAACTCCGCGATACCAGAACGGCAGCGTCAACAAGAAGAGAACCAGGGAAATGATCGGACTGAGATAACCATCCGGAATGTGCATGTAAGCCGGTGAGTGTAACATGGTGAATCTCCTTTCGCTATGTACCCAGACAGGGTAGTCAACGAGACGAATGCCGCGAACTTGCGCTTTTCCCCACACGGCATCGCTCACACAACCCGAATAGCGCAATGTGATCCATATCGATGGTAAAGCGCTGCTTACGCGACACGGCTTCGACGAATGAATCGACCAGGCCGGGGGCCAGCGGCTCGATGCCCCCGCAAGTCCGGCAGATCAAATGGTGATGCGGTTGCTCGCCGGCAATTTCGTAATAAGTCTGCCCGTCCCACTGCATCGCGACGGCCAGCCGCATCTCGCACAGAAAATCGAGCGTGCGATAGATCGTGGCCCGGCTGATGGCGGGATGCCGGGTGTGGACGCGGGCGTAGACTTGATCGGGCGTCAGGTGCCCGCCGGCTTTACGCACGGCCTCCAGAATGAGCTGCCGCTGCGGAGTCAATCGGTAACCTTCGCTGTGAAGTTTGTTGGCAAAATCAACGGACATGACTGGCAAATGAGGCCTCACTATTGCAACCAAAGGTTATTGCGAATAGTTGCAATAAGAAGTGTACCATATATTGATACGAAACGTCGAGCGGTTTGGATTGGGGAGCGTCAAAACACAGCCGCCAGGTTTCTGGATGGAACCTGGCGGCGCAAGAGGAACGGCTATCCATTACAGTCGTGAGGGACACTTTCCTTCAGGCGATTGGAATTCGAGCCGCGATCAGCCGCGCGCGCTGCGGCGCATCGCCGACGTATTGACTGGCATCCAGCAGCGATCGCGCCGTCGGGGCAGCCAGGTGCTGCGTGACGCGGGCGTCAGCGCATAACATCTCGATCAGCGAATTGGGCTGCCCGGCCGCGACTTCGGCCCAGGCTTGCAGCGCGTGCACGCGAATCACCTCGTGCAGCACCTGCCGATCGGCGCCCGCTTTGACAGCCGCCATCAACAACCGCTCGGTTGCGGCAAAGGGCGCGTAGTTGGCAAAGTTGCGCGCAACGGCCGTTCGATCGATCACCAGACCTGTGATCAACTTGTGCGCGGTGGCCAGCAACTCGTCGGCGCACAAAAACGCTTCGGGCAAAATGATGCGCCGATTGGCCGAATCATCGAGCGTGCGTTCCAGCAGAGAATGCGCGGCATCGTCCCACGCAATGCGCGGCAGCTGCGCCAGATAACGCGCCAGCGAATCGATCTTCTCGGCGTTGATGGGATTGCGCTTGAAGGGCATCGCCGACGAACCGACCTGCTTCGAACCAAACGGCTCCGCCCATTCGCCGATGGGCGGCGACTGCAAGATGCGCAAATCGAACGCGAATTTGTTGAGCGACATGGCCAGCCCGGCCAGTGCGTTCAACACCAGCCAGTCTTGTTTGCGCGGGTACGTTTGAGTAGCCGCGACAAACGGCTCAAGGCCCAGCGACTCCATCACGTGCGTTTCAAGATCGGCATGCGCGGCGCTTGAGCCGAGCAGTTGAATATATGAAGCGGATGTCCCCACCGCGCCTTTGAAACCTTTGCTGCGAATTTCGGCGCGCACCCGGTTGATCTCGGCGTAATCGATCAGGAGATCTTGCGCGTACTGAGCCAGCCGGTAGCCGATCGTCGTCGGTTCGGCGGGCTGCAAATGCGTAAAGGCCATCGTGGGCACATCCGCCCACTGCTCGATCTGGCTCGCCAGCGATTTTAGCAGCGACTTCAACGCCGGCCGGATCAGATCGAGCGACTCGCGGACGCGCAGGGCATCGGCATTGTCTTCGATGTCCATCGAGGTTGCGCCGAGGTGAATGATCCCGCCGCCGACCGGGCACTGCTCCGCAAACGTTTTGACCTCAGCCATCAGATCGTGCTTGATCTCGGCTTCAATTTGCAGCGCGCGATCCAGATCGATCTGATCGGCGTGCGCACGCAGATCGGCGACTTGTTCCGGGGTAACCAGCCCAAAATGCGACTGCGCTTCGGCCAGCGCCACCCAGATGCGACGCCATAATCTACGCTTGTAGGCTTCGCTCCAGATCAAACGCATCGCGTCCGAGCCATAACGCCAACTAAACGGTGATTGAAAGATAGAGTGATTAACGGACATAGGAATCAGGGATCAGGGATTTGGGATCAGGCTTCGTCCAGCTCAGCGGGTTGATGATCGATATTGATATCGTGACCGGGTTCATCTTTGCCCGGCTTCTCACGTTTAAGATAACCGATGTAGCCGTTGAGCAAACGCTGTGTCTCGGCCGCGATCTCGCGGCCTTGTTGATAAGATTGAAGAGTGACATAGCCAAGATCCTTTGCATCAACCAAATGATTCTCGGTTTCGGTGAGCGAACCTCGGGCGTTGTAACAAAATCGGACACGATCTTTGTAATAGAACCGGCCGTACCCCTCGGCAATATTTGCGCTCACGCTCTTGCTGGATCGGCGAATCTGATCGGCTAAATTCCACTTCTCTTCTTTTGGCAAATGCGGCACAACTTCTTGATGAACAAAGAGCATCAATTCATGCGCCTTCTGCCAAACCTTGAGGTTCTCAAAGCTTTCACTCATATCACCCTGGCCTGATCCCCGATCTCCAATCCCTAATCCCTGTTCCCCGATCCCTGTTCCCTACACTTCAAAAATCTGGGATCGTTCCGGCCCGACTGACACGTGCGAGATTTTGACACCAGTGAAGGTTTCGATCTGCAACAGGTAAACCCGCGCCGCCAGCGGCAGGTCGTCGATCCGGCGCACACCGGTAATATCCTCTTCCCAGCCGGACAACTCGCTGTAAATCGGCGCACATTGATTCAGTTCCGATACATCGCTGGGAAAATTAGTAACCGGTGAATCGCAGTTGGAATAAGCAATGCAGACGCGCAGCGGACTGATGCCGGTCAGAATATCGAGCTTGGTCAAAACCAGTTCGGTCAGGCCGTTGACGCGCGCGGCATATTTCAACGCGACCAGATCGAGCCAGCCGGTGCGGCGCGGGCGGCCGGTGGTCGAACCGAATTCGTCCCACGGATTGGAGCCGGTGCCGCGCAAGCGCGCACCCATTTCATCTTTCAATTCAGTCGGGAACGGACCTGCGCCCACGCGCGAGCAGAATGCTTTCGTCACGCCGATGACGCGCCGCACATGCTTTGGCCCAACGCCGAGTCCGGTCAATACGCCGCCGGTAATCGTCGATGAGCTGGTGACATACGGATAGGTGCCGTGATCGATATCGAGCAGCGTGCCCTGCGCGCCTTCGGCCAACACATGCTCGCCGCGTTCGAGCGCGGTGTGGATCAGTCCCATCGTATCCGTCACATGCGGCGCAAAACGCGCGGCCAGCGCCGAGTATTCAGCCACAATCGCTTCGGCGTCAAGCGGCGCCCGATTGAAATCACGCGCGAGGCGGGCATTCGTTCGCTCGACGTGCGCGCGAACGGCTTCGGCAAACCGCCCGGCATCCGTCATCACTCCAGCCCGCACGCCGACGCGCGCCATCTTGTCGGTGTAGGCCGGACCGATGCCGCGCTTGGTCGTGCCGATTGCCTCTGCGCCAAGTTGATCCTCGCCCGCGCCGTCGAGCGCGATGTGACCGGGCAGGAGCAGCTGCGCCGCCTGATCGATCTTCAACCGATCGGGCGTGAGCTGCGCGCCGTAGCCGTCGAGCTCGTCGACTTCGCGCGCGAGTGACCGCAGGTTGATAACCATCCCGGCCGCCAGCACACAGATCGACTCCGGATGAAACGCGCCGGCCGGAACCAGGTGCGTGCGGACGACTCGATCGCCGATCGTGATCGAGTGACCGGCGTTATCGCCGCCGTTGTAGCGAGCGACGATGGAAGATTGTACGGCCAGCCGATCGGCGATGTGGCCTTTGCCTTCATCGCCCCACTGAGCGCCGAGCAATGCGGTAACGGGCATAATAATCTCCTTCTAAAGACAGGTTGGCTTGCAGACCCATGCTCAACGGATCGAGCGATTGGCCGGCATTTTGTTTTCACAGGCCATAGCGGCCATGGATGCGAGCGACTCCAGCAGGTGTTGAACATCTTGATCGAACAGGATCACCTGGCCGGTATCCAGATCGATCGCATTGATCAGCTGCAAGACGCCGATCACCCGGCCCGTGTTGGTCTTCAGCGGGAGCGTCAAAACCGATCGGGTGACGTAGCCACCCGTCTGATCGAATAAACGCGCGCCCGAAAAATCGAAGTCCGCCGCCTGGGCGGCATCGACCACGTTGATTGCTTGACCGGTTACGGCCACGTGCGCCGCAGCATCGTGATGATTCGGCGCGCCAGTCGCTTCATCGTGCAAACGCAGCGGTGAAAATGGAATCACCTGGCCGGTCGCACGACTCACCGCCAAACGCAGCGAGGTATTGCGCAAACCGACCACTTGCAGGCGATCATCCGGCGTGAGCAGATAGAGCACACCGGCATCCACGTTGGCCAACATGAGGGCCTGCCGCAAGATTTCATCGAGCAACCGATTGAAGTTTTTCTCGGCATAAAAGGCCATACCGATCGGGACGACGCGGGCGAGCCGCTCGTAACGACGCTGCTCTTGCTGAACATGCAATAAATATTCTCGTTCACGTTCGTGCCGCCGTTTCTTTTCCAGCGCGGCATCAACGCGAGTCAGCAAAAGAACGGGCCGGTACGGTTTGGCCAGGTAATCCTCGGCGCCCAGCTCGATGCAGCGCGCCACACTGTCCATCTGGCTCAACGCCGATACCACGATCACCGGAATGGATCGCAAGTCACTGTCAGCCTTGAGGCGGTAGAGGACTTCGTAGCCATCCATGCCCGGCATCATGAGGTCGAGCAGGATCACATCGATCTTGCATTCGCGGAGTAAGTCCAACGCCTCCTGGCCCCTTCTGGCAAGGACGACCGTGTGCCCTTCCAATTCCAACGTTAACTTCAATAGCTGCCGGTTGGCGTTGTCGTCGTCAACCACCAGCACGCTGCCAGTCAGCCTGGGCAACGGACCGGTCGTATGCGCGGGCGGGGTGCTAGAATCAGGTAATGGAATCGACACAGGATCACCTCCGGGATGCTGCAACTATAACGCAATTCGGGCCGATCGTCCAATGAAGCGGGAGCAGAGGCATATCACCGGCAAACAAGAGAAGTCCGGCTTCGGTGCTGCATAAGCCGGACTTCTTTTTCATTCTGTCATCTTCTCACCGCGCCAGCGGGTTATACGGTCGCGGGCATGGCGGCCATTTTCTGCCCGTTGCCTGACACGTGTCCATTGCCAGACGGCCTGGCCGCTTCTGCAACCTGCTCCTGCCGCCGGAACTGGCTCATGTACAGATCGTAGAAAACACCCTTTTGATCGAGCAGTTCAGTGAACCGGCCGCGCTCGATAATCTCACCATCGTTGATCACCAGGATTTGATCGGCGTGCTTGATGGTGCTGATGCGGTGCGCCACGACGAAACTCGTTCGGCCATGCAGCAGCTGTTCCAGCGCCGCCTGAATCAACTTCTCCGTGCGGGTATCCACGCTCGAAGTGGCTTCGTCGAGAATCAGGATACGGGGATTCGCCAAAGCCGCCCGCGCGATCGAGATGAGCTGACGTTGGCCCTGGCTCAAGCCGCTGCCGCGCTCACCCAGGATGGTTTGATAACCTTCCGGCAAACGCTCGATGAAGGTATCGGCGCGCGCCAGCTTCGCCGCGGCGAGCACGTCTTCATCGCTCGCTTCCGGCCGGCCAAAGCGAATGTTATTCGTCACCGTATCGCTAAACAAGAAACTGTCCTGCAACACGATGCCGATCTGCTGGCGCAGGCTGGC
>JADGQE010000401.1 GCA_017882055.1 Thermoflexales bacterium | reverse complement strand
CCTGCCCATGCCTGGCTTCCACTGGAAGCCAGTGGACCGCCAGGCGCCGTGCGCTCCGTGGTTTGAATCCGCAGGTGAACTTCCGCCGCGTCGTACTAGAGGTGCTCACCAAAAGTTTTTAGGGTATATTTGCGTCATCCTCGTGTAAAGGAATTGGGATGGCGCGTTCGGTGTACAAATACGAGATCAAATTGAACGGTAAAGAAAAGCAAGCACTGCGTCAAGCGAAACACAAAGGTCGCGAGAATGCGCGGGTGATCATTCGCATTCTAATCATTTTGTTGGCCGCGCAGGGCAAGACCATAGCCGCCACCGCCGTGAGTTTGAGTTGTGCTGAGCAAACGGTTTTGAACCAGCGCAAGCGCTTTCTCGCCCGGCGCATGGAAGGCGTAGTCGAAGCCTTGCAAGACATGCCGCGTTCGGGGCGGCCCCTCATCTATACCGCTCACCAGCAGGCATTGATGACGGTGACCGTGTGCGCCACCTTGAAAGAACATGACTTGCCCCTCAGTCGCTTGTCGACCGCGGATCTCTTGCGCGTCATCCACCAGCAAGCGGGTCTCGCCGCGGTCAGTCAGAGCACCTTGGCCCGGCACTTGCAGCAGCATGCCCTGAAGCCTTGGCAGTATCGGTACTGGCTGTTCCCACGTGATCCGGAGTTTGTGAGTCGGGCCTGCGTGGTGCTGGATTTGTATGCTGGCTTCTGGGAAGGCCAGAAACTCAGCCCAAAAGACTCGGTCGTGTCCGCCGATGAGAAAAGCGGCCTTCAAATCCTGCGGCGGTGCTCGCCCAGCCGCCCGACTATCCGGGGCCATGTCTTGCAAGTCGAGTTCGAGTACGAACGTTTGGGCACCGTGGCCTATCACGCTGCCTGGGATATCTTTCGCGGCAAGATTTTCGGACGAGTGGCCGAGACCACTTCGATTGCAACGTTCAACCAATTGTTGGAGCATGTGATGGGCCAAGAACCCTATCAATCGAATGACCGCGTTTTCTGGGTGGTGGATGGCGGGTGTGCTCATCATCGTAGCACGTTCCCGACTCGCTTGACAGGTCTCTATCCGAATGCCTTGGCCGTCCTGTTGCCCGTCCATTCCAGTTGGCTCAATCAGATCGAATTGTATTTCTCGATTGTCCAACGCAAAGTATTGACACCGCTGGATGTGGTGGATGCCACCGCATTGACGCGCCGCCTGTTGGGCTTTCAGGATTACTACGCCGAAGTCGCCAAGCCCTTCACGTGGAGGTTCACTTCGGCTGACCTAAAAAAACGACTCGCTGCGCTCACGACTTGGTCGGACCTTAACCCTAAAAACTTATGAAATCGTCATCTAGTGTCGCGCGCGACCAAAATAAGCGTATCCGAAACGCCAAAGATGGCATCAATGCGGCGTGGATAATCCTGCAATGTATCCAGTAAGAACGGATCAGCGCAGGTCACATCTCCAAAAAGCGGAGATGTGACCTGCGCTGATCCCAGCATAGCGACGGAGACCGTCGTAGAATCCTAGCACCCGGCTTTGACCGGTCACAGGAGGCTTCTCCTGTCCGGCGCTAATGCAGACAACGTGTCCTTTTCCTTTCAGCCTTTGCCCGATATACTTTCCAGCGATCTCGCCACCCTCATAAAGGCTGGACGCCACGGTGAGGAGAGGGTGCTGTAGTCCAATTTCGTCCAGACAAATTACTGGAAAATTTTCATTGAGCAGCGCTTGGAGAATCGGAATAGATCCAATGGAACAGATCAATGCATCCAGCCGATGCGCTAGGACAAAATCGACGCGGTCTGCAGGTGGAATGGAGTGGAGATCTTTGTTGGTGGCAGCAGGTTGAAGAAGAACTAGATCGTCTTCATTTTTTTGAGTGGCGTGAATGATGGCTTCCAAGGCCTGGATCCAGTACGGATCCGTCGGGATGATGATGGCGCCGATCCGAGCGGGCAATGCGCCAAGATGAGATCGAGTGGGACTATCGGGCAGCACAGCTTGTATTTCCGATCGGCCAGCCAAGGCTCTGCTCATGTTTCCTCGGAGGTGAAGGAGAGCATCATCACTCTAGGCCAAATCGACATAATCAAGTTGAATCAAAATCATGGGCGACCTGAAAAAAGTCCGTGGTCACAACAGAAAAAGCACAGAAGAGGGTACACAAGTTTGTAAACTATACCAAATGCTAAGTCTAACAGCAAATCAATCGTGAGTTCCTCGTTGCGAATGATCGCGCGTGAGGTCAGGCCATGCAGATCGGGCTGCGGCGTGAAGAACCACGTTCGGATCAACTCATCGATCTGAGGTCGTTCCTCGCCGAATGCTGTTTCGTTGAACTCGGCCGCCTGCTCGGCCCATCGATCACTCAGGTATTTGACCAGATCGCCGTAGAGCGCAGCTTCAGCGATTGACATGGCAACCTCCCTCACATCAGATGGTCTGCACTATACCGCGTTCAGGCGCTTGAGGCAACTGTGGGGCAACTATAAGCGCGTGACAGGCCAATTACTCTGACGTATAATGTTTGCATCCCGGTCGATCGGAGGCCCGCATGCCCAATGACACGCCACGCGAAACCCAAATCGAGCGCCGCCGTCAGCGCGCCCGCGACCTGAATGACCCGTTGCACTCGCTCCAGCGCTCGCTCGATCCGTTCCGCATCGCCCAGTTGAACGGCGCGCACCACCGCATACGCCAGCACATTCAACCCGCGCCGATCGCCCTGGTGCAGATCGAGATCACCCAACAGCCACAGCAGATAAATCTCCCAGCGGGTGAAACCATGTTGCTCGGCCAGCGCATACGCCTCTTTGCCGCTGGCCCGCGCCTGATCGACTTCGCCTTGCGCCGCATGCCAGCCGGCCAGCTTATACAGCACATCGACCTGACCATAGGCGTCCGCACACTGGCGATACTGGCTCAACGCCCGTTCCAGCAACTCACGCGCTTCGGCTGTTTGCTGTTGCGCACTGCGCAGCGTGGCCAGACTGCTGAGCAAGCGGGCCTCCAAACGCTGGCAGCGCGCATACTGCAGGCGTTCGCGCGCCCGATCGTGCTGCCGATCGATCACGGCCTGGCATCGCCCTTCGTGATCGATGATCCGCGTGCGATTGATCCTTCCGCCCGCATCGCGCCAGTGTTGAGTCAAGCGTTGATAAAATGTCGTGAGGCAGGTCTGACGCCGGAGATGGTGATTCAAGTCGCGTCGCCCGAGCGACTGGCGTTGCCCGCTGATCTGCGCAAGTGGCCGCTGGCCGTGGCCGAGGAGATGCCGCTCGATGATGTGCTCGCGCGGCCAGGCGAAAGCGTCGATGTGCTGGCGACGGCCATGCTGTTCTGGGATCACGTCATCAACACCAGTGAACCGCGCGATGGCGAAGAACTGATCCGGAAAGTTCACGGTGTGCTATCCAAAGGCGGCGTGTGGTATCTGGCCGATGTACTGCCGGCGGAGATGTCGGCGCACTGGGTTTATTCGTATTTTCCAGAACTATGGGACTGGGCGCGCAATCGCACGCGCAATCTACACACACTGTTTCAGCAGATTCAAGGCGTGGGCTTCAAGCCGGAGGTGCGTCGCACGCGGCATCTGCGACCGATCACCCTGGGCGCGGCGTTGGAGTTGGCATCTGCACGCAGTGGGCCGCTGGCGCGAGTGTCCGAACGTGCGTTGGAACAGGG
>JADGQE010000400.1 GCA_017882055.1 Thermoflexales bacterium | reverse complement strand
TGGCAATGCTCGAATATCGCGGCGGCTGGGTGACCCATCGCACGCCCGACGCCAACTCGCTGGCGCATCCGATCAGTAACAACGTCTATGCCGGCGCGAATCTGTATGAGCAGCTGTCGTGGGCGGCTAATCATTTGAACGATGGTTACTATGGCTGGAAAGGTCGCGCGCAGCAGACGCTGCGCTTTGTCGATTTCACGCGCGCCAGGATCGGTTCGGGGTTGAACGCCGGAACGGTCGCTGTGCAAACCCTGCTGGCGCTCGATCGATCCTTCGAGGACTGGCAGACCGAAGTCGGTCCGAAGGGTTTCATCGCCACTTATCGAAAGCTGTTTGGCGAGCCGTTTAATTACACGGTGGACGTTGTGCCGCCGGATGTGACACAGCCAATCTTGACATTGCCGTGGGGCGCGGGTGAGACGTGGTATTACACCGGTGGGCCGCATGGCGGCTGGGCTTCCGGCTCAGGTTGGGCGGCGATCGATTTCACGCCCCCTGATGAAACCTTAAGTTGCTATCGATCCGATCATTGGATAGTCGCCGCTGCAGCGGGCCTGGTCGTACGCAGCGAAAACGGCGAGGTGCTGGTCAGCCTCGATAGCAGCGGGCACGAGCAAGTCGGCTGGGCGATTCTCTACATGCACATCGCCGCCGAAGAGCGCGTGGCGGCCGGAACAAAACTTAACGCGGGCGACAAGATCGGTCATCCCAGCTGCGAGGGCGGCGCAGCCGATGCGACCCATTTGCACCTCGCGCGCCGCTATAACGGAGAATGGATTCCCGCCGCCGGATCGATTCCGATGGTGCTGGATGGCTGGCGTGTCACCGGCGAAGCGACCGATTACGACGGCGGGCTGATCAAAGGCAATCAGGTTCGTGTGGCCTGCGAATGCCGCGAAGATGCCAGGAATGGGTTGAGTCGGTGATCAGTTAATCAGGGATCAGGGATTAGTCAATTGGTTAACTGGGCAACTGATCACTAATTACTGATGACTGATGACTGTTAGCCCGGCATCGCCGCCATCAGCCGGATATCCATCTTGCTGCGTTTGGTTTCCCACGGATAGATCACAAACTGATCAGTCACCGCGGCAAAATATTCCGGCCTGGAGTGGAATAGCGACTCGGTCGGTTTATAATGCAGCACGGCCACTTCGGGCTGCGCCCCGGCGGCTTCGGTTCGGCCGCGTACCGTGTTAATCGTCCGCGCGCTGCCCCACACATCGTCGACGATCAGCACCCGTCGATCGCGTAGCAATTCGTCTTCGGGGAATTGTAGAAACGTCGGCCACGCCAGCATCTTTTCTTCACTCGCCGGAAAGCGCACTGCCGCCGTCAGCACGTGCTTGATGTCGAGCGCTTCAGCAAGGATGCCGCCCGGCACTAAGCCGCCGCGCGTGACCATCAGCATCGCATCGAAACCGCCCCGCATCTGGGGCAGAAGATGATCGATTAACGCATCCACGTCTGTCCAGGTCAGGAATAGCTGCCGCATGGTGATCCTCCGAACGCTGTGTATGTTGGCTCGATTATACCATTGTGGCACACACCGTTGATCAATCGTCGGTTAAACGCCGGGCAAGGGTAGCAGACAGATCGTAGCCAGGCAGAGTATAATAATACGCAGGAGACTCGATGAGGAACGCACGACAGCAATGGGTGGGTTGGGCCGTCATGGTCTTCGTAATCAGCCTGCTGGCCTGCGCAGGCGGACTGGTGATGATCAAAGTCCTGCCGCCGATGGATTCAGCCCGCATCATGTCGAAGCTGCCCGATCCGCTACAGCAGGCCGTCAATGCGCTGCTGTTTCCCCATCCCGATTTTGTGCCGACGCCCGTTGCACAGCCCGTGAAGAACATCGCCGCTTTGCTGACACCCGACGCAACTCGCAGATCACCAACCGCGACCGCTGTCGCTCCATCTCCCACTCCCTCCATCGCTCCGTCTCTCATTCCCACAATCACTCCATCGCCAACTCCACTTGCGGCAATTGCTATTCCTTCAATCAGCGCGCCCGGTCCAACTCAGGCCGCGCGCAGCACACCCGCTTCGGCTGAAGGCGTCGATGTGCTGTTAACCAAAGCGAAGGAAGTTTATCAAACTTGGAACAACTGCGGCCCGGCGACGTTGACGATGAATTTAAGTTTCTTCGGATGGGCCGGCACTCAGGCCGATGCGGCCAAAGTGCTCAAGCCCGATCCTGAAGACAAGAACGTCAGCCCGAATGAAATGGCTGCCTATGCCCGCTCGCTGGGTTTCCGCGTCGAATCGCGCATCAACGGCACACCGGATTTGATCAAGTCGCTGCTGCGCGCCGGACTGCCGGTGCTGATCGAAAAAGGCTTCGAGCCGGAAAAGGAACTGGGCTGGATGGGTCACTACGAATTGATCGTCGGCTACAACGACTCGAAGCAGCAGTTCATCGCCATGGATTCGTATGTCGGCCCGTATCAATCGGTGCCTTACGATCAATTCGACAAGTACTGGCGGCAATTCAATCGCACCTATCTAGTCGTCTATACTGACGCCGAAGCTGATGCCGTCGCATCGGTCCTTGGCGATCAACTCGACGACGCCACGCTGTGGCAGCAAGCGCTGGCTCAAGCGCAACAAGAAGCGGCCCAAAATCCCGATGATGCCTTTGCCTGGTTCAACATCGGCACCGATAATGTCGCATTGGGTGACTATCCCAGCGCCGCGGCTGCATACGACAACGCTCGCCGGATTGGCTTGCCGTGGCGCATGACGTGGTATCAATTCGGCTGGTTCGAGGCTTACCTGCACACCGCCCGCTACGACGACGTGTTCGCATTGGCCGATGCGACGATCAAAGTCGCGGTCAACGTCGAAGAGATGTACTACTACAAAGGGCTGGCGTTGAAAGCGCGCGGCGACATCGAAGGGGCGCGCGGCCAATTCCAAATCGCGCTGCAGCGCAATCCCAATTTCACGCCTGCCCAGACCGCATTGACGGCATTATCGCAGTAGGATCTATTACCACGAAGACACAAAGGCACTAAGAATCTTGGTGTCTTGGTGTCTTCGTGGTGACATACCAGCCATGACTTCAACTTCAAATCGACGTGTTTTCCTGGCCGCGCTGATCGTCGGCGCGGGCTTCCTCGCCAGCAAGATCACCGGCATCCTCGACGATCTCCTGCTGGCGAAGATGATCGGCGCGGGGCACGAACTCGACGCCTATTACGCGGCCTTCAACCTGCCCGATCTACTTTTCACGCTGATCGCGGGTGGGGCATTGGCCGCGGCTTTCATCCCTATTTTCTCCACGTATCTCGCGCGTGAAGATCGCAACGGCGCATGGAAACTTGCCAGCGCCGTGATCAATACGGCGTTTCTGGCCGCGCTCGTCGCCTCCATTGCATTGGCCATCCTCGCGCCGTGGATCGTCAGTCAAACAGTCGGGGTCGGCTTTCAGCCTGACCAGCAACAACTGACCGCGAATTTGATGCGCACGATTTTGATCGGCACCGTCATCTTTGCAGTCAGCGGCATCGTGATGAGTGCGCTGCAGGCGAACCAGCATTTTTTACTACCGGCGCTCGCGCCGGTGCTGTATAACATCGGCATCTTATTGGGCGTCATCGTACTCGCGCCGCGCATCGGCGTGTGGGGACCGGCCATCGGCGTGGTGATCGGCGCGCTGCTGCA
>JADGQE010000399.1 GCA_017882055.1 Thermoflexales bacterium | reverse complement strand
AAGTCGGCGTCGGCCATGCCCACTTGCCACCGGCAAGTGGTGGCCCGCCAGGCGCCGCCGACGATCCGCGAGGACGCGGATCGAGAGCGAAAACCGAGAGGTGTATAATCACCAGCGCGTTTCCTCACGTAAGAATGTTACCGAAATGGATCGACGGCTGATGCTGGACTGGCGTGCTAGAATTGATGTGCGCGTGATCGATGTGACCGAACAGCCTGAAGTCGCTGCGCAGTTCGGCGTGTGGTCGCTGCCGACGACGATCGTGCTGGCTGCGGATCGCAACGTCGCGGCCATCAATCAAGGTGTCGCCAGCGAACGGAAATTGCGCGAGCAAATCGAGCGGTGTCAACGGATAGGCAGCGAACACATGCGGTGCAGTGCTCCCGTCAACGAATCGACCAGCTGACTAGTTGACTAGTTGACTAGTTGACTGATTACGGAGTAACAGAGCATGACAACGCAGTTGAGTCACGAGGAAATTCGGCGCTATAGCCGTCATTTGATCATGCCCGAAGTCGGCATGGACGGCCAGCGCAAACTGAAGGAAGCCAGCGTGCTGTGTGTGGGCGCAGGCGGGTTGGGATCGCCGCTGATGCTGTATCTGGCAGCTGCCGGTGTGGGCCACATCGGCGTCGTCGATTTCGACGTGGTCGATGAAAGCAATTTGCAGCGGCAGATCATTCACGGCACCTCGACCATCGGCCAGAAGAAACTGGAATCGGCCAGGAATCGGATGCTGGATCTCAATCCCTTCATTGAGGTCACGGGCTACGCAGAGCCGCTCACTTCGGCCAACGCGCTCGACATCACGCAGCATTACGACGTCATCGCCGATGGCACAGATAACTTCCAAACGCGGTATCTAACCAATGACGCATGCGTGCTGTTGGGTAAACCGAATGTGTATGGCAGTATCTTTCGCTTTGAAGGACAAGCCTCGGTCTTCTATGCTAAAGCAGGTCCGTGCTATCGCTGCTTGTTCCCTGAACCACCGCCGCCCGGACTCGTGCCATCGTGCGCGGAAGGCGGCGTACTGGGCGTGCTGCCGGGGGTGATCGGCACCATTCAAGCGACCGAGGTCGTGAAGTTGATCATCGGGCAAGGTGAACCGCTGATCGGACGCTTGCTGCTGTACGATGCACTCGAGATGAGTTTCACCACGTTGAAACTACGCAAGAACCCCGATTGCGTCATCTGCTCCGATCATCCCACACTCACCCACTTGATCGACTACGATCAATTCTGCGGCGTCGTGCCGCACGACGTTGAAGCCGAGCAAGGTATCGAGATCACGGCCAAAGAGCTGAAGGCGCGGCTGGATCACGACGGGCAGGACCTGATCGTGATTGATGTGCGCGAGCCGCACGAATGGCACATTTCGCATCTCGATTTTGCGAGGTTGATTCCCAAAGGCGAATTGCCCGATCGCTTAAAAGAATTGGATTCAACCATGGACTACGTGCTGCACTGCAAAAGCGGTGTGCGCTCGCTCGACGCGGCGCACTTAATGAAAAGCGCCGGCTTTCGCGTAAAGTCGCTGCGCGGCGGCATCAACGCCTGGGCGCGTGAAATCGATCCGAGTTTGCCGCAATATTGATACTCACTCCACGCGTCGGTCGATGACGTGCAGCGATCAGTGTAAGCGGGACAATCGGAGCCTGCCCGCTGCGCTGTATCTTCTGTGAGAAACAAAGAAGCCTCCACGATCAGCGTTGATCGCGGAGGCTTCGCCAGCCAATCAGCGAAACCCGTTAACGACTTCAGTCCGCTTCCGTTAATACTTCCTAACTCGGACAAGCCGGAACCAAAGCAACCACGGATGGCACAGACACTTGCACCGCGCTGCGGATGCAGTGCAGGTGTAACACGGATTTCAAAACTTATCATCAGTGATATCCGTGTCACACTTGCACCGCGCTGCGGATGCAGTGCAGGTGTCCGTGGTTCAATTCCTTGCCAGAAAACAAGGACTTCAACAGTTAGGTACTATCGAAGCCAGCCCCGGCACCCAGAGCATTCTGAGAATCAGCGGAGTACCTCAGCCAGGTCGATCACGCTCTGGCAGTTGGTATAAAGCAAACTGACGATCTGCGGCCGATGTGCAAGCGAAAAGCTGTTGACCAGATCCAGGATTCGAGTGGGCAGCACGTCCGATCGGAACTGCATTGAGATCCGCAGATCCGGATGCGCCGCCAGAACTTGATCCAGCACCGGATCGGCATAGGTATGGATGGCAGTCGTGTCGGTGATGAATTGCTGCAGCTGGAAGGCCCAGCTATCGACCAGCGGCGCGACCGAGCCGGCCAGCTGCTGACCATAGGTCCGATCGGGCGCGAAGAGCAGCCGGATGTGATACTGATCGGCTAAGGTGCGCATACGCCGGACTGAGCCAACCGGATCAGCCTGTTCGTCCGCCGGGGTCTGTGTGCGGTGCTCGAAATCGTAACCCAGGATGGTGGGTGGATGGGTGCCGGCCATGATCGCCGGCAAGTCCGCCTCAGCCACAGCCGCGCTGTTATAGAGCAGCTGCCGATCGCCGCAAGTCTGCCCTGCCAGATCACTGGCGCGCAGCGCGATCAACGTATCGCCCGGAATGCAGTTCGTGTTGAACCAGGTCACTAACGTCGGATCAGCGGCTGCGCCGATATTGAGGACGACCGTCGGCGTCACAGTGGGTGGCGGTGTCGGCGACGCAGTGGGTGACGGTGTCGGCGACGCAGTGGGTGGTGGCGGCGTCACGGTAGGTGGCGTCAGCGCGGGTTGCGGCACAACGGCGTGTCTGTTGACAACCATGGGCAGGTAAAGCCTATGCGTTTCACTCAGTTGCGTTGCCAGGTTGGCGCCTGCAGTAGGTCGCGCGCTGACGATCAACAATGTCGGCATCATCAGTGTAACGATCAAGAGTCCAACTATCACCGTTAAAAGACCAGCTGGTTTTCTCATCGCCCACCTACTTCTAATCAATCTCGAATTGTAATCGTTCAGATGGTCTATGAATCGTCCCAATGCTATTGTTGACCGACCCATCCGGCAGCAACGACGGAGCTTTGTCGCCACGCGTCGCCGCCGCGCACACGATAGACCGATCAGGCGGCAGCGGCAGGCCAGCACGCTCTCACAACTGGCGGTTCAGCGGTCTATGGTGTGCATACGCTACATCGAACAGATCGACTTGTCGAGTGACATTCGTCCGTCATTTTTAGGCGGTATGACAGTTGCCGAAGGTTCAAGATACCAACTGAACGCTTACCTCAAATTCATTATGCAGGTGGAGAGAGTCGGGGGCGTTTGCGGACGCTTGGATGCAAAGTGGATTTGCGTTGTTACTTGACGCAGCTTAGGACAATGGTCATAGAAAAATTGGTAGTGGTTACATGGTAAGTGCTGGAGTATGCTTATAGCATGATCCAAGAAACCCTTACTTACACAGGCCGCGTCTGTGGCAGCCCTAACATCGTCAAGAACGGCACGAATAAATGTAACCGCCCGCCGTCCCCCTGCACCGCGTGCGGGGCGTATGGCACGCTCCGGCCGAAAGACTCGCCCGCCAGCCGGGCCAAATCGTTGATTCTCAAACCGTATCGCGCGCGGGCCAGCCGGCGAGGCGTCGAGCGCATTTTTCAGGTGGCCCGTCAAACCCTCGCTCGCTGGCGACGCACGCTTCTGCGAACGTTGC
>JADGQE010000398.1 GCA_017882055.1 Thermoflexales bacterium | reverse complement strand
CGCTCAGATACCGTGATAAAAGTCAAGGCCCCAATTAGGCCATCGCCTTCGAAGAATACTTGGGATCAAAGGGCTGTCCAGATTTTAATACGCCGTAAGCCAAGACGATCAACTTAGGCATGGCCGCCCCGATGATTGTCAGGGTAGGTTTAGGGTGGGCCGCTAACCGCGCGCAAAACGCTTTGATCACCGGCTTGAAGCGCTGGGCCGACAGGATCGGCCGGTATAAGCCACCGCGTAAGGCGGCGGGTCCCCTCTTGGACACGCGGCCTCGGCGATGAACCGAACTGCCCGATGGATGCAGCCTCGGGGTCAAACCTGTAAAAGCCGCCGCCGCACGAGCGGTCTCAAAGCGTGGGAGATTCAGAGCCAGTAGGCGCGCCGCGGTGAGGAAGGCCACGCCTGGAATACTGTCAAGCCAGGCGTGTTGGCGGCGCAACTCGGGCGACCGTCGAAGGTGATTCGTCAGGCTCTGCGTGAGTTCCTTAATTTGTTTCTCCCAGAATGTTCGCTGGGCGCGGAGTTGCGCCCAGACCGTCTCCGACTGAAAACCGGCGGCGCGGCGATTCTTGACTTGTGGCAGGGCGACTTGCAAGGCAGCATACTGATGCAAAAACTCCTGCCCTTCACGCCGTTCTGGGCGGGGTGGCGTCCCAGCATCCGGAGGCTGCGTCTGGCAAAAATCGGCGATCAAGGCGGCCTCCACGCGATCCGTTTTGTTGCGTTGCCAGTGGCTCGGCCCATAAGCTTTAAGGCGCGCCGGGTGGACGACGCTGACCAGGTGCTCGGGGTCAGGCAAATACTGAGCCAAGTCATCGCCCTAGCGCCCCGTGGCCGCCAGACAAGCATGCACCTGTTTCACCTTGCGCTTGGTCAGCCAGGTGCTCAATGGCTGGAAACCTTTCGGGTTGTTCGTGAATTCAGCTGCCCCGGGCTGGCCTTCCCGCAGCCACTCAACTTGAAAGGTGTCTTTGGCAATATCGATTCCGAGAATAGCGTCAACCCTGTTCTAGCCTCCTGAGGATGATGGGCTGGGGTGGTTTGCTCCATCGCGCTGCCTGGTATACGAGCTCACCGTGAGTCCGGGGCTCTAGATACCGTCCGAGATCAAGGAGCATTTTGGAGAGAGGTTCTCTGTCTGAGCGACGAGTTTGGTTAACTCTGGATGCTCGCGGAGTGTCCTCTCTCCTCTACCCCAGCGCTGGGGTAGATCTTACCAAACTTATCATACAAGGAGGCTGCGTAGTTCCCTCGCTTCAATCAAAAACCCTGTGAGCGTCTGACGACTCGCAGGGCTTTCGTTTGGCCGAACGCTGATCGCTAAAGGCAGCCGCAATGCTGATTTTCCTCCCCTTGACGATGTTGCTTTGGGGCAGATACAATTGAAGGGAGGCAGCCAACGGCTTTCAGGAGAGACGCATCGCCAATGTCTCTACCCTGGCTGCCTCCATTGCGGGGGAAAACATGTCTCGTTCTATTGTGCAGATTGTCGAGCCACAGTACGTGATCGAAGGCGCCGATGTATTGCTGCGCCGTTCCTTTGGGCCGCGCCGCTCCAACGACTACGATCCTTTCCTGCTCTTCGATCACTTTGCTTTCAACGATCCCGTCGAAGGCCCCATTCAGGGCTTTCCCATGCATCCGCATCGCGGCATCGAGACCGTCACTTACATACTGGACGGTTCCGTGCATCATCGCGACAGTCTCGGCAATGCGGGCTTGATCGGCCCCGGCGATGTGCAGTGGATGACCAGCGGGCGCGGGATCATGCACGAGGAACTGCCGCGCCGCGGCCCCACGGGTTCGATTGCGGGCTTTCAGTTGTGGGTCAACCTGCCGGCTGCGCTCAAAATGACCACGCCGCGCTATCAAGGGATCAGCGCCTCGACCATCCCGGCCGCTCAGCGCGACGGCGCAACGATTCGCGTGGTGGCGGGCGAAGTCGATGGCGTGCATGGCCCCGTCACCGAAATCGCCGCTGATCCGATCTATCTGGATGTCAGCCTCAAGGCCGGCGCTGCATGGGCGTGTCCTGTTCCACGCGCGCACACGGCGTTAGCTTACGTCTTTGAAGGGAGCGGTTGCTTCGGTCCGGAAGAAACGCCCGTGGAGGCCGTTCGCATGATCGTGTTCGACGACGGCGATCAGCTGGAAGTCCGCAGCGACAGCGGCGTGCGCTTCATGCTGATGGCGGGCAAGCCGATCCGCGAACCGATCGCGCCCTATGGCCCCTTCGTCATGAACACGAACGCGGAGATTCAGCAGGCGCTGCAAGAGTTGCGAAACGGAACGTTCATCAAGGCATAGGCGACGAAAGTTGGTAACTGTTTCAGGTAGAGGCCATTTTCTCACCACCAAGACACCAGGACACCAAGTTTTTCTGTTAGCAGACTGCGCCCTGCCCAAAATCCTTTGTGTCTGCCCATGCCCGCCGCAATGCGGCGGTGGGCCGCCAGGCGTAGTGCCTTTGTGGTAAAGATCGCATACCTACTGGACGGTTACGAAAGTCGTTGCCTGCCTCCCTGTTCTTTCGCCCTTCCCAAAAACTGCGGTACAATTCCGCGCATGAAACTCAGCCGATTGATGACGGCCTTGCCGTCGTTCGAATCAGAACTATCTTCTGATCCCGACATCATGCTGATCACCACCGACTCGCGCAAAGTGCAAGCCGGTGCGTTGTTCGTTGCCTATCCCGGTGTCTCGGTCGATGGGCATCGTTTCATTCAGGAGGCCATTGCGCGCGGGGCAGCGGCGATTGTTGGTGAGTATGATCTAGCCGCACTCGATCAAAATACGCAACACGCCATAGGCAGTACGCCTTACCTTAAAGTACGCAGTGGTAGAGAAGTCTTCGCTTACCTGCACGCCGCGTGGAACGACTTCCCGGCCCGCAAGTTGATCATGATCGGCGTGACGGGCACCGACGGCAAAACGACCACGACGAATCTGATCCATTCGATCCTCACGGCGGCCGGAATCAAAGCCGGGATGATCAGCACGGTCAACGCGCTGATCGGCGATCGCGTACTCGACACCGGGCTGCATACCACCACGCCCGACGCCGACGATGTGCAGCGCTACCTCGCGGAGATGGTCAAGGCCGGCATGACCCACTGCGTTTTGGAAGCAACCTCGCATGGACTGGCGCAGCATCGCGTCGCTGCCTGCGAGTTCGATGTAGCCGTCGTTACCAACATCACGCACGAGCACCTCGATGTGCATGGCTCGCTTGACGCCTATCGGGCCGCCAAGGGCCTGCTGTTTCAATCGCTAGCGGCCGCAGCCGACAAAGGCATTCCCAAGTCCGGCATCCTCAACCTCGACGATTCGTCCTATCCCTATTTGCGCGACTGGATCGAACAAGCGGCCCGGCCGAGTCTTCATCAGCCGCAGACCTACACGTATAGCGTATGTTGTCCAGCTAACTGGGCCGTCATCGAACTGGAATATAACCCGGAAGCGATGCATTTCAAAGCGATCGGAGCTTGCCATACGATCGAGGTGACCACTTCGCTGGTCGGCGAGTTTAACGTTTCGAATTGCCTGGCCGCCATTGCGGCCACGGTCAATGGTCTGGGCATTGCGCCTGATGCGGTGCGGCGCGGTATCGCGGCTCTGCCCGGTATACCGGGGCGCATGGAACGTATTCATGAAGGGCAGGCCTTTACGGCGCTGGTCGATTTTGCGCACACGCCCAACGCGCTC
>JADGQE010000397.1 GCA_017882055.1 Thermoflexales bacterium | reverse complement strand
GCCAATGATTTCGTGATCTGCTGCGGCTACAAGGGCTATGTCATCAAGGAGTATTTCGCCAATTATTTCCTGCATATGTCCGACATCACCTTTGACATGGCGGACAACAGCATGGTCGTACACCAGCGAAAGGCCGAGCCATGGCGCGTGACGCTGGTCGATACCGGAGAAGACACACAGACCGGTGGGCGGCTCAAGCGCGTCGCAGAACACATAAAGAACGAACAGTCGTTTTGCTTCACCTATGGCGATGGCGTAAGCAATTTGAACATTCGATCTGCCATTGAATTTCACCATAGCCACGGCAGGTTGGCCACGGTCACGGCGGTGGGTCCGCCCGGCCGCTACGGAGCATTGGAACGTGCTGGGGACCAGGTGACCGGATTCATCGAGAAGCCGCGCGGCGATGGCGGCATGATCAATGGCGGCTTTTTTGTTCTTTCTCCGCGCTGCCTCGATCTCATCGAAGGCGATGGCACCAGCTGGGAAAGATCGCCGCTCATTCGTCTCACAGCCATGGGGCAGTTGATGGCGTTCGAGCATCGCGGGTTCTGGCAGCCGATGGATACCTTGCGTGACAAGACCATGTTGGAAGAGCTATGGGCATCCGGCAAGGCGCCATGGAAAATCTGGCATTGACGGACGCAATAAGTGCGTCGTTCTGGCGCGACAAACGCGTCCTGCTTACGGGTCATACGGGGTTTAAGGGCTCCTGGCTGACGCTCTGGCTTCATCGGCTGGGAGCCAAGGTAACGGGCATCAGTCTGCCCCCGGCGACCGCGCCCAATCTGTACGCCGAGGCAAAAATCGATGCGTTTTGCCAAAGCCATTTTTGCGATATTCGCGATACGACGGCGCTCACCGAGATAGTCCAAGCGGCGCACCCTGAGATCGTTTTCCATTTGGCAGCCCAACCCTTGGTGCGCGCGAGCTACCGGGAGCCGCGCGCAACGTTCGCGACCAATGTGATGGGCACGGTCCACGTGCTGGATGCGTTGCGCGGGATCGAGAGCGCACGTGTGGCGGTGATGGTGACGACCGACAAGGTCTATCGCAACAATGAAGAATATCGGTCCTACCGTGAAGACGATGCGCTCGGCGGGCTGGACCCTTACAGTGCCAGTAAGGCTGCCTGCGAAATCGTCATCGCTAGCTACCGGGATGCCTTCTTGTCAGCTCAAGGCGTCGCGGTCGCGAGCGCCCGGGCCGGAAACGTGATCGGCGGAGGCGACTGGTCGGACGATCGTGTTATTCCCGATGCAGTACGCGCCTGGCAGGCGGGCCGGCCACTGCAGGTCCGCCGTCCGCAGGCCGTTCGCCCATGGCAACACGTCCTGGATCTGCTGGCCGGCTACATGACGTTAGCGCACAAGCTGTGGGAGCGATCTGCGCTCGCCGATTCCTATAACTTTGGCCCAGAAACCAGTGAGGCCGTGACCGTGCGCGAACTGGTCGAAGTGGCGCGGGCCGCTTACGGCAAGGGCGACGTCCATTACAACGAGAGCCCAGAAGGCCCGCACGAATCCGGTTGGCTCACGCTGGACGTCGCCAAGGCGCGGGTGGCGCTGGGCGTGAGGCCAAAGTTGACGTTGGCGCAAGCACTTAATCAGACGATGGCCTGGTACCGGGCGCAGCACGGCGGTGCGGATGCGCTGATCCTGTGCCAGTCAGAAATCGCTGCTTATGAGGCCTTGTGTTGAACCGGCTATCAATCACCGACCTGCCATTGGCAGGACTCAAACGCATCGAGCGCCAAAGATTGGGTGATGCGCGCGGGTTCCTGTCGCGCCTTTTTTGCGCCGAGGAACTCGGTGCCGCCGGCTGGAACAAACCCATCGTTCAGATCAATCACAGCTATACTGCCGGCCGAGGCACGGTACGGGGTATGCATTTTCAGTATCCTCCCCATGCCGAAATGAAACTTGTGAGCTGCATCCGCGGTGAAGTGTGGGATGTCGCCGTCGATATTCGCGCCGGGTCAAAGACTTTTTTACGTTGGCACGCCGAGAGCCTTTCCGCCGACAATGGCCGCGCACTCCTCATTCCGCAAGGTTTTGCCCACGGTTTTCAGGCGCTGACCGACGACGCCGAATTATTGTACTGCCATTCAGCTGCGTATGACGCCGCCGCCGAAGGCGCGCTCAATCCGAAAGACCCGATGCTGGCGATTTCCTGGCCGCATCAAATAGGCAAGTTGTTGCTTAGGGATTCTCAGCATCCGATGTTGAACGAAGAATTTGCAGGGGTGGCGTTATGAACTGCCGCCACTGCGGCTCTTCCGTCACTCATACGTTCCTCGATCTCGGCTTTGCGCCGCCGTCTAACGCTTATCTGACTGCCGCCGATTTGACGCGACCCGAAAAATATTACCCGCTGAAAATCAAAGTTTGCGATCAATGCTGGCTGGTGCAGACTGAGGATTACGCAACGGCAGGCGAACTATTCAGTTCGGACTACGCTTATTTTTCCAGCACCTCGACCGGCTGGCTTGCCCACGCGGCAAGGTATGCCGAGAAGATGATCCGCGAATTACGACTGACCCGCGACGGTCTCATCATCGAGGTTGCATCAAACGACGGATACCTTCTTAAGAACTTTCTGGCTGCTGGCATTCCCTGCCTGGGTATCGAACCCACGGCCAGCACCGCCGAGGCTGCGGAGCAGCTTGGCATTCCCGTCATCCGTAAATTTTTTGGGGAGACGCTGGGAAGACAACTAGCTGCCGATGGAAAACAGGCGGATCTTATCGTTGGCAATAACGTCTATGCCCACGTGCCCGACATCGACGACTTTACGCGTGGGCTGAAAGCTGCACTCAAGTCTAGCGGCACCATCACACTCGAATTCCCACATCTAATGCGGCTGCTTGAGCATACCCAATTCGACACCGTCTATCACGAACACTTTTCTTATCTGTCGCTGTATACTGTTGCAGGCATCTTTACGGCTGCCGGCTTGCGCATCTGGGATATCGAAGAGCTCCCTACCCATGGCGGCAGTTTGCGACTTTACGGCTGCCATGCCAAGGACCATCGACCGACATCTGCCGCCGTCACCGCGCTGTTGGCGGAAGAAGCGCGGCGCGGTCTGCAGACGCTCGCCACCTACCAAGATTTTCAGGCAAGGGCGGACCGGCTCAAGGATGACCTTTTGCTGTTCTTGTTGGAGCAAAAACGCGCGGGCAAACAAATGGCCGCTTACGGAGCCGCCGCCAAGGGAAACACGTTGCTTAATTACGCGGGCGTCAAACCCGATCTGCTACCGTTTGTCTGCGATGCTGCCAGCGCCAAGCAGGGTAAATTTATGCCAGGTAGCCACATCCCCATCTTACCTCCGGCAGTGCTGATGGAACGGCGTCCAGACTACCTGCTGATCCTGCCCTGGAACATCGCGGCTGAGATCAAGAAAGGAAACGCCAGTCTGGCAGAACGAGGTACGAAATTTGTTACGGCCGTGCCGATGCTGGAAATCGTATGACGAGCCTCGTTCTGCTCACGGGGGCAACCGGCTTTGTGGGCCGGCAGGTGCTGCAAGAGCTTGCCAAGCGAAATTGCCGGGTGCGGGTCGTTGTCAGAGAAGGCAAGCAGGATCGGATTCCACAGTCGACTACGATCGAAAAAATCATCGCGACGCCGGATCTGTGGTCCGAAAGCGCGGCCTGGTGGTCCGATGTTTGCCGCGGCGTCGACACCGTAATCCATGTCGCCT
>JADGQE010000071.1 GCA_017882055.1 Thermoflexales bacterium | reverse complement strand
CCCCATCGGTGGGTGGGACGAGATAGTCCCCATCGGTGGGTGGGACGAGATAGTCCCCATCGGTGGGTGGGACGAGATAGTCCCCATCGGTGGGTGGGATTCAAGCGTTCAAGCGCGCAACGGCGGATAACGATTATCTGAACCCCCATCTTGCTATCCCGCTGACCGAGAGCCTGCCCTGAGCCTGCCGAAGGATCACCCTGGTGATCGAGAGCGAGAAAAACCTGTTTGTCCTGTAAGTGACAACCATGCGTACTTCATCCTATTTGAATCGAATAGTACCTGGAGCGTTCGCGGATGTGGCAGCAGTTAACCCTCAGTCTATTCCTCGGACTCGTCGCCCGCCAACTGCGTAGATTATTTCTCGCTGAAGAACCATGACCGAAGATCAAGTGGACTATGTCTGCCAGCAGTTACGAGCCGCTGTCCCCCAAACCGTTCATGTCTAAAACAAAACGGGAAATGATTGAGACACGGCGGGCCGCGGCCCGCCGTATGCTTTGTGGACTACTCGCGACCGACAGCCAGGCCGATAACGCTAGCGAGTCGTTGACGGCACTGGGTGCCCAGTGGCTGCGCGGTCACGGTCTGGTCGCGCTGGCCTGGACACGCTACCACCAGGCGATCGGTCTGCCGATAGAAGTCATGGCAGAGTTAAGTGGCGGCTATTACGCGGCCGTGGCGGACGCTGAACTGCATCGCCGTGAACTCGAGGCTGTCCTGCAGGCCTTAAATGGGCAAGGCAGCGTGCCGGTGCTCTTCAAGGGTGCGGCACTCGCGTTCACAGTTTACTCCGATCCCGCCTGTCGGTCGATGGGCGACCTCGATCTGTGGCTGACCGATGCTGAAATGCTCCGCGCTCGCATAGCCCTGGAGTCGATGGGCTATCTCCATGCCGTTAAAGCTGATCGCCCATTGTCGATGATGATGCAAAACAGCGGCGAAGTGCGGCTGAATGGTTCGCGAGCCGGACAAGGTCTGGTGGAGTGGCGACTGGTAAATTGGCGACTGGTCAATTGGTGATTGGGCAATTGGTAGATTGGGCAACGAGTGGACTGGGCAACGGGTGGAGGGGTGACCGGAAAAATCCCATTCAGGTGAGAGCAGGCGTTCACTTGAAGGCCTGCAGCCAGCGGATTTCATTCTTCATTCACATGCGGTGCACGAAGTCCCCATCTGTTGGGGGAGTGCTCCCGCAAACTTCAGACCGAGATCGGTCAGGCCATCTATCGTCTACGCAAATGCACGGTCGAACCCGTGATAGGCATCATTAAGGAAGTGCTCGGCTTTCGTCAATTTTCCTTGCGCGGCTTGGTCGCCGCCGCCGGCGAATGGGCGCTGGTCTGTCTGGCCTTCAATCTCAAGCGTCTGCAGGTGTTGTTGGCCGCCTGAGGCCGGCTTCAGCTTGCCTGCTACCCGAAAATTCAGCGAGACTGCAAGTGAAACAGCCCAAGTTGAAGGCTCACTTTCAGAATCGGCGGCTAATTCCAAGTCTATTGTTGGCTTGAGCCGCTCTTAGAGTTTTCTCTCCGACAAACTGCTAGTGGCCCAGAGTCAGGTTGAACATTTGCCCATCGTAAGTGCTGATCCACAGGTCGCGCGTTATGCGGTGGAAGTCATCTGGTAGAAGCCTCGGGCGTTGTGGCTGCAGCAGGTGTTTGACGCGGCGCGCGGAAAAATCTGATTTTAGTTTTCAAATTGCTCGCCGTTCTGCTCAACTTGGAGCATCAGCGCCTGCGCCGTGGACTCCGGTGTTGCTGGATAGTTTTGTCGATCTGGTCGCCAGCAAAATGGTGGCATTGGTTGAGCGCGGCGCCCCGCGCGATTTTCGAGATGTGTACGCAATCTGCCAGGCTGACCTGATTTCGCCGCACGAGTGTTGGGAACTCTGGCGGCGACGGCAGGTGGTCGCTGGCAGTGATGTAGACGGGGAGCGAGCCAGGTTAGCGGTGGAGACGCATCTGGCGCGCATTATCCAGCATCGCCCCGAAGAACAGATTTCCGATCCACAACAGCGAGCCGAAGCGGAACACGTGCGTGCCTGGTTCGCAAGGGAGTTTCTGAATGTTGCCGACTGAGGCCAAAACCCGGCGTTGGATTGATGGCGCGTTGTATCCTGATCGCGAGCCGCCTCAAACGCTGGACGATCTGGCCGATCAGATCGATTTCATCGCACGGCTGTGCGCGGCGTGGGATTTTGGCGTGCTGCCTGAGTTAGACACCGTCGCCGAAGTGCGACGGCCGGAGTGGCGACCAGCGGTGGATGAATGCCGGCTCTTGACCTCACCTGCTTATCACCTGCTGCGAAGCTGGCATGGACTGCCGCGGCTGCCCTATCAGGGCCAACAGCTGGCTTACATCCGTGATGATCCGAATCTGAGTCATGTATAACGCGGCGCACGACAAAGTCTAACCACGCCGCATCCTGCGTTTGCGGTCTCAGCAGTTGAGTACTCTTTTGTTCCGGCCTGCCGGGTCAGAATCATTGCGAAACTATTTCAAGCGCGCTTTTATTTCATCCAGCACGCCGAAAAGGTCAATCGGACGGCCGGGCTGCGGGGCTTCCGCTACAGCGGTATGGATATGATGCGGAAAGCCGGGCAAACCAGGATAATGCGGGGTGTTGTCCCAACGTTGAAGCAAGCGACCGTCGGCATCCGCCCAATGGTAGTTGTAAGTGATCACGCTGATTTGATCATCGGGCGATAGTTGAATGTATTCCGCGAACTCCAACTGGCTGTCGCCGCTTAAGGTGAGCCGGGCACGCAAGTAGCCATCGCTGATGGTGCTGCGCTCGCGGGTGACGTGAAACGCGGCCACGACCGGGTCGGTCAATAGCCGCGTTTTGACTGCGTCGAGGTGCTCGGCAATCGTCATGCTGGATCTTCGCCGGCGAGCAGCCGCAACCGCTCGCGGAGGTTATGCGCCATTTGAATCAGCGAGGCCCATTCGGTAAAGTCCAGCCGATCGTCGCTTTGACCGGCCTGATACTGACGATAGAATTCATCGGATGACAAGTGATAGCGCTGCTCGAACTCGGCCAGATCGGCCTGTAACTGGGCCAATTGCGCGCGCGCTAGATCAGCCTCGTAGGCCAGCACTTTATCCAGAGTGCGATCCAGTAGCGGGCTGACCTCGCCGCGCCGATAGAGTTGAGCGAGCGCCGACAATCGCCGGGCTGTCGTATGAGAATAAGGAACTGGTGTGCTGTTCACGGTCTATGCTCCACCGACCAGGCTGTGTAACTGAATTATACTACACCGCGCAATTCATTGCTTCCTCGGTGTGCACGCAAAGTTTGTCAGGCAATTCGCCGCCCCTTCGACTACGCGGCGGGCATCCTGAGCAGAACACAGTGAAGTCGAAGGACGCCCGCCGCTCCGCTCAGGGTGCGGCTGACATCTTTTGCGTGCACACCTTCCTCGATTCCCGGAGAACCACAAATCATTGGATACTGTCAGCGAGACATCCCTGCACTTGCGCGACACAAGTACAGCGCCGAGACACATGGGCCTCGCCCAAAACGATGTAGATCAACCATTTCTATGGCGACTGGCTGGCCACCGTCTCCCTTGATCCACCATCCGTGTTTGCAAGGATGACGTTCGTGGCAGCCGCGCGATGCCGGCTGATGGACTGAACCGTTACGATCCACGGATGAAGCACTTCCCAATGACTCCAATTGGCACGCAAGAATGCTAATATGCGTGGAATGCGTCCGCGTGCGTTCGTGCCCCAAATCGTGTTATAATTTTCGTGTCCTCGATCGATGGTCGGTTCGCGTCGGACGTGAACCGGCGGCAAGTATCCTCACTTGTCGACGCGCAAGCGGGCCGCCGATTCTCAGAGCGAGAGTCGGATGGGGCCAAGTGCCATCGATCTCGAAGTACCACGGAAGTCAGGGGCACAATCTATGCCACTCTGGAACGAGTATCACTTGCCGACTTCAGTCGATGAAGCAGTCGCACTGCTGGCGAAGTACGCCGGCCGCGCGCGCGTGGTGGCGGGCGGAACCGATCTGATCCTCGATCTGCAGCAGGGCCACGAGCAGCCGGTTGAAGCTCTGGTGGATGTGACGCGTATCGCCGGCCTGACTGAAATCCGTCAAGACGCGGATTACGTCATCATTGGCTGCGGCGTGACGCATGCTCAGATCGTCACGAGTGAACTGCTGCACCAGAAAGCCACTTGTTTAGTCGAAGCATCGTATGTCGTGGGCGGGCCGCAAGTGCGCAATGTCGCCACGCTCGCCGGCAACGTCGCGCATGCCCTGCCGGCCGCCGATGGTTCGACCGCGCTCAACGTGCTTGATGCCGAAGTCGAAGTGGTGTCGTTTAACGGGCGGCGCTGGATTCCGTTCACTTCGCTGTTTCGCGGCCCGGGCCAATCGGCCGTGGACAGCACGCGCGAAGTGCTGACGGCAATCCGCTTCAAAGCTACAGGCAATCATGCCGCGACGGCTTTTTCGCGCATTATGCGTCCGCAGGGTGTGGCGCTGCCGATCATGAACATGGCGGTCTGTGTACGCGTGATCGCCGATCACATTGCTGCGGCTGCGATTGCCGCTGCCCCGGTTGCCCCCACGCCGTTCCGCTGCCGGCAAACCGAAGTCTTCTTGAAAGATAGACCTGCGATCCCGGCTACGATCGAAGCGGCCATTGAACCACTCTTGAGTGAATGCCGGCCGCGCACCAGTCCGCATCGTGCCACGGCCGAATATCGCCGCGAGGTGCTGCCGGTGTTGTTGCGCAGGACGTTGAGCAAAGCGATCGAACGGGCGAAGAGCGGCATGGTGACGCCAAATATCTATGAAGTGGAATAAACCACGGCGAGCACGGAGACCACGGGTCTTCCTAAGATTTTCTCCGTGTCCTCTGTGCCCTCCGTGGTTAGATTTGTTGTTACTACTCAGCCGTCACTGCGAGGAGCGTTGTTTGCGACGACGCCTGGCGGCCCACCAGCGTAAAGCGCTGGGCATGGGCAGCAGTCTCCGGCACAGACGGCAACGTTCGCTGATCAGCGCAAAGATTGCTTCGCAAAAAACGCTCGCAACACTTGCACCCACTGCGTGCAGTGCGGTGTGACGCAGACTGAGTAGTCACGATTTGTTTTAGCCAAGGATGATTATCATGCCAACTTTAGATTTCACGCTTAATGGAAACCCCATATCGGTTGAGGTCCAGCCGAATGAATTCCTGGCCGAAGTGCTGCGTTATCGCCTGGGACTGACAGGTACGAAAGTCGGTTGCAATGAAGCCGAGTGCGGCATCTGCACCGTCATCGTCGACGGCCAGTCGATCGATTCGTGCATCTATCCGGCGCTCAAAGCACAGGGCCACCATGTTGAAACGATTGAGGGCTTGGCCGCAACGAGTCGTCAGTTGCACCCGCTGCAAGAAAATTTCATCAAATTCGGCGCCGTGCAGTGCGGCTTTTGCACGCCAGGCTTGATCATGCAATCGAAGGCGCTGCTCGATCAAAAGCAGGGTGAACCGGTCACTGACGAAGAGATCAAGATCGCGCTCAAGGATACTTATTGCCGGTGTACGGGTTACGTGAGCGTCAAGAACGCGATCAAAGCGGCCAACGGACAAACCGTTGCGGTCGATGAATACTTGCCTGAGACCAAACACGGTTACAACGTCGTCGGCGAGGCGCTGCCGCGAGCGGATGCCGTCGCGAAAGTCACGGGCGCGGCCATTTACACCGACGATATTTCCTTCCCCGATATGTTGTTCGGTGCGACACTGCGCGCGATGATCCCGCACGCGCTGATCAAGAAGATCGATACGGGAAAAGCTAAGGCGTTGCCGGGTGTGCAGGCCGTGTTGACGCACGCCGATGTGCCTGGAAGTAAGAATCATGGCCTGGTCATCGAGGATTGGCCGGTGCTGTGCGCCGCAGGCGACAAAGTCCGCTACGTGGGCGATGCGGTGGCGATCGTTGCAGCCGATACGATCGATATTGCCAGGACGGCGCTGAAGTTGATCGAAGTCGAATATGAACCGCTGCCCGTCGTCGATACGCCGGAGTTCGCACATCAAGCCGATGCGCCGCAAGTTCATGCGAGTGGCAACTTGTTGAAGCATATCAAAGTGGCTAAAGGCGACGTGGAGCAGGGCTTCGCCGAATCCGATGTCGTGATCGAGCGCACCTATCACACGGCTTGCACCGAGCACGCTTTTCTGGAGCCGGAGTGCTCGATCGGGCGCATCACCGACGATGGCCGCTACGAAATCTATGTCGGTTCGCAAATCGCCTATCAGGATCGCGATCAAGTGGCGGCGGCGATGAATGTGCCATTCGATCAAGTGCGCATCATTGGTCCACTGATCGGCGGCGGGTTTGGCGGCAAGGAAGACATCATGGGCCAGATTCACGTGGCCCTGTTAGCGAAGGCGACTGGCCGCCCCGTGAAGATGTTGTACACGCGCCACGAATCGCTGATCGTTCACCCTAAGCGACATGCCACTTCCATCAAAGTTAAACTGGGCGCGAAGAAAGACGGCCGGCTTGTCGCTGCGAAAGCCGAGCTGTATGGCGATACGGGCGCGTATGCATCGTTGGGCGAGAAGGTGTTGACGCGCGCGACGACGCACGCCAACGGTCCGTATGATGTGCCCAATGCCAGGTCCGATTGTTTTGCGATGTACACCAACAACGTGCCCGCCGGCGCTTTTCGTGGCTTCGGTGTGACGCAAGCGTGTTACGCCGTCGAGATGACGATCGATGAGCTCGCCGAACAGTTGGGCGTCGATGCGATCGAACTGCGCAAGTTGAACGCGCTGCGAGTGGGATCGACGACGAACACCGGGCAGGTGCTGCGCGAAAGCGTCGGCCTGCTGGAGTGCATTGAGAAAATTGTGCCGGAGATGAAGACGCCCGATGAACCGCTGTCGCCTAATAAGAAACGCGCCTGGGGTCTCGCGGTGGGTTATAAGAACACCGGCCTGGGCGGCGGCGCGGATGATTGCGCGGGCGCCGAGATCGAAGTATACCCAACGGGCTTGACCGAGATTCGCACGTCATCAGCCGAGATCGGGCAGGGGCTGCCGGGCGTGTTGGCCGCAGTCGTGGCCGAGGAATTGGGCCTGGCCCTGGAACAAGTCAGCGTGTTGCTGAGCGATACCGATCGAACGCCAAACGGCGGACCGACCACGGCTTCGCGTCAAACTTTTGTCAGTGGCAATGCGGCGCGTCATGCTGCGCTTCAAATGCGCGAAGTGATGTCGCGCGTGGCAGCGGAGCGTTTGGATGTGCCGCCTGAGTCGTTGAAGTTCCGCAACGGTTTGATCGAATGTGATGGTAGCAACGACGGCTACCATAACGGCAAATCAGCCTCATTTGCGCAGGTGGTCGAATGGATGCAGGCCGAGGGTCGATCGACGAAGTTAGTTTACGAATACGAAGCGCCCAGGACGCAGCCGCTTGGCGTGCTTACCGCAGACGGTAAGCATGGCGATATGCACTTTGCGTTCTCGTATGCCGCTCACGCCGCGCTGGTTGAAGTCGATACGGATACCGGTGAAGTGAAAGTGTTGAAAGTAGTTGCAGCGCACGATATCGGCCGCGCGATCAATCCGTTGGCGCTGGAAGGCCAGATTGAAGGCGGCATCGTGATGGGCCTCGGCAACGCGCTAACCGAAGAGTTCCCACATGAAAAAGGCGTGCCTTACGTGCAGTGGCTGGCCCGCTACAAGATGCCGAGCATCAAGCATATGCCCGAGATCAAATCCTTCATTGTCGAGCACGAAGCCTCGGCCGGGCCGTTCGGCGCGAAGGGCGTGGGGGAGATCAGCAGTATCCCGATTACACCGGCGATCACTAACGCGATCTACCACGCAGTCGGCGTGCGCGTGCGACGCTTGCCGGTCGATCAGGATACGCTGCTGCGGGCCATGAAGAGCGGCGCGAAGAGCGTGGATTGAAGAACCGGTCGGGAGTTAGCGTACCAATGGGTTGTTGACAAGGATTTGATTTCATATCAAAATAGACGCATAGAAGATTAGCGATGCGGGGGTATCGACAATTCGCCGGCGTTCATCATCGGGTGAAGTCTCAGTACCTCCAGTCTGGGCCACTTGCGTGAACATCGTGCGAGTGGCCCGTTTTTATACTGGCTGACAAAGGCGGGCATTAGGTAGATGAAGACGGCGGAGCGCTTATGACAAAGGACGAAAGATCAAATGAACTTCAGAGTCGGTACCAGGAACCGGCTGACTCAGCCGAAGCAATGCCCGAAACGCCGCAAGGTTCGTGGGCGACCTCGCAAGAATGGATGGGGGCCAAAGAGGAGCTGCGGCGGCAGAATGTGGAATTGACTGCTGCGCGCGCGGCCGCCGAAACTGATCGCCAGCGCTATCGCGATCTATTTGATTTCGCGCCGGATGGGTATTTGGTGACGGATGGCAAAGGGATCATTCAGGAGGCCAACCAGTCTGCGGCAGTCATATTCAATCGGGCGCAGGAGGCGTTAGTGAATATGCCGGTCGCCGAGCTGGCGGCCGATGCGCAAATCTACCGCCAGACCATCCATCGCCAGTTGAACCGCTTGTACTGGGGCAGTGTCGATCGGGTGCAGGACTGGGAATTGCAGCTGCGGCCGCTTAACGGCCCGGCTTTCCCGGCGCTGATCACGGTGGCGGCCGTGCGCGATGGCGAGGGCCGGCTGACTGGGTTGCGCTGGCTGATCCGCGACAACACCGCGCGCAAGCGAGCCGAAGAGGCATTGCGCGAAAGCGAGGAGCGCTACAGCAGCCTGTTCGAAAATAATCACGCGATCATGTTCCTGATCGATCCGGACACGGGCGAATTGGTGGACGCTAACCCGGCGGCCTGTCATTTCTACGGCTACAGCCGGGAAGAGCTGCTGGCCAAAAAGGTCATGGACATCAATATCGCCTCGCCCGATCACATCTTTCAAGAGATGCAGCGCGCACGGTTGGCCCGCCGCCAGCATTTTTATTTCCGCCATCGTCTGGCCAATGGGGAGCTGCGTGATGTCGAGGTCTATAGCGGGCCGATCAAGCTGCGCGGCAAGAAATATTTGTATTCGATCGTTCACGATGTGACGAAGCGTCTGCGGGCCGAGGAAGATCTACAGCGTGAGCGCGCTTTTGTATCCGCCGTGCTCGACACCCTGGGCGCTTTGGTGGTCGTGCTCGATCGCGAAGGCCGCATCGTCCGCTTTAACCGGGCCTGTGAACGCACGACCGGTTACACGTTCGACGAAGTCAAGGGTCGTTGCTTCTGGGATCTGTTTCTCATCCCGGAAGAGACCGAGCCGGTGAAAGCCGTATTTGAGAAGCTGCGCACCGGCGACTTTCCGCTCGACTTTGAAAACTACTGGGTGACCAAGGAGGGTCGGCGGCGGTTGATTGCCTGGTCGAATACGGCCCTGACCGGCGCCGACGAGACAATCGAGCACATCGTCGCCACGGGCATCGACATCACCGAGCGGCGTCAGGCCGAGCTGGAGATTAGACACCTCTCCTCGTTCCCACAATTGAATCCCAATCCGGTGCTGGAAGTGGATACGAACGGCGCGGTCATCTTCTATAATCCTGGAACGCTGGCGACGTTGCAGCGGCTCGGAGTTGAACCGGATGCCCGCCTGTTCCTCCCGCCTGACATGCCGGATATTATCTGTGATTTGAAACAACAGCAGATGCCGCAAGTGTATCGGGAGGTCGAGATCAACGGTGCGACTTTTGAGGAGCGCATCTATCTGGCGCGTGGCATCGGATCGATCCGGATCTTTGTCGGTGATATTACCGAACGCAAACGCGCCGAAGAACGTCTCCGCCAATTCAACGCCGAACTTCAGGCGCGCAACACGGAACTGGACGCCTTTGCTCACTCCGTGGCGCACGATATCAAGAACCCGCTGCAGCTCATCGTCGGTTACGCCGAGGATCTGGCAGAAGATGTGGCCACGCCCGAGTTCGCGCGTACGGCACTGTCGATCATCTTAAAAAGCGGCTACAAAATCAACAGTATCACGGACGATCTGCTGCTCTTGTCGGAGGTGCGCCGGAAAGACATGGCGGTTGAGCCGCTTGACATGGCGGCCATCATCACCGAGGCCCGGCAGCGCGTGGTGCAGCTGATCGATGACCAGGCCGGGATCAGATTGCCGGCGGCATGGCCGCTGGCGTTGGGCTATGCCCCCTGGGTTGAAGAGGTTTGGTTCAACTATCTGAGCAATGCGCTCAAACATGCCGGCCGACCGGCGTGTATCGAGCTGGGGGGTGAATCACTATCAAATGGCATGGCACGCTTCTGGATTCGCGACAACGGCGTCGGCATTGCGCCGGCCGATCAGGCCGATCTCTTCACGCTGTTTTATCAGGTTTCTGGTGCACGTGGCCGCGGGCACGGTCTGGGACTGTCGATCGTCAAGCGCATCGTCGAGAAATTGGGCGGGGAAGTCGGTGTGCAGAGCAGCGGTGTGCCGGGCGAAGGCAGCATCTTTAGCTTCACTTTACCTGCGGCATGATACCAAAGATAAAGGTTTAAGGCTAAGGGACGAAAGTAGTGCCAACAAATATGCTACACTCAACATCGGATGATGCGAATCGGCGTGTCAGCTGACGCCTGTTGCGTGCCACCGAACAATATGGGCTATCGAACCACCTTCCATCAAAGAGGAGATCAGTCGACATGAAACCCATCCGCACTTTCATCGCTATTCCGGCTCTGCCTGCGCCCATCGAACGAGTGCGGGCGCTGGCCTATAACTTGCATTGGGCCTGGGATCATGACACCATCGAGCTCTTTCGGCGGCTGGATACGGACCTGTGGGAAACCACCGGGCACAATCCCGTTTTGATGCTGGGCACGATCGAGCAGGCGAAGCTCGAAGCCGCAGCTGCCGACGAGGGCTTCCTCGCTCATTTGGAACGAGTTGCCCGCGATCTGGATGTTTACCAGGCCAGCGAGGCAACCTGGTTCCACCGCACGTATGGCGTGGCAGCCTCGGCGCTCGTGGCCTACTTCTCGGCTGAGTTCGGCATCACCGAATGCCTGTCGATCTTTGCGGGCGGGCTGGGCGTGCTGGCCGGCGACCATCTCAAATCGGCCAGTGACCTGGGGGTGCCGCTGATCGGTGTTGGGCTGCTTTATCAGCAGGGCTATTTGCAGCAATATCTCAACGACGCCGGTCGGCAGCAAGAAGCCTATAAGGATAACGACTTTCATAGTCTGCCGCTCACGCTTGAGCGCAGCGCGGCCGGCGCGCCGCTCACTGTCTCGATCCCTCATCCGGGCCGATCGATCACGGCGCAGATCTGGCGCGCGCAGGTGGGTCGTGTGCCGCTCTACTTGTTGGACACGAACATCCCGGACAATCAACGGCCTGAAGATCGTGACATCACCGATCAGTTGTATGGCGGCGATCGTGAGCTGCGCCTCAAACAGGAAATCGTTTTGGGCATCGGCGGCTTCCGCGCGCTGGAAGCGCTGGAACTTGATCCGCCTGTCTATCACATGAATGAAGGACACTCGGCCTTCCTGGCGCTGGAACGCACTCGCCGCTTGATGGAGACGCGCGGATTGTCTTTTGAGGAAGCCCGCAACGTCGCCTCGGCCGAACTGGTCTTCACGACCCATACAGCGGTGCCCGCGGGTCACGACT
Source organism: Thermoflexales bacterium (assembly GCA_017882055.1). Lineage (GTDB taxonomy): Bacteria > Chloroflexota > Anaerolineae > Fen-1058 > Fen-1058 > JADGQE01. The sequence continues at coordinate 748 of JADGQE010000071.1, read as the reverse complement.
ATTTTTCGCCGGACCTGATGGATCGTTATCTGGGTGATTATGCCCGCGCGCTGGGCCTTTCACGCCGGGATTTTCTGGCACTGGGGCGACAAGACCCCAACAACGATAGCGAGCCTTTCTGCATGACGACCCTGGCGCTGCGCATGGCCAATCACAGCAACGGGGTCAGCCGGCTGCATGCGCAGGTCAGTCGGCGCATGTGGCAGGGTTTGTGGCCGCGTGTGCCTGAAGACGAAGTGCCCATCACGCACGTGACGAATGGCGTTCACTTCCAATCGTGGCTCTCGCGCGAGATGAAGGATCTATACGATCGTTATCTGGGGCCGCGCTGGCGCGAAGACGTAGCTGACCAGACGATCTGGCAGCGAGCCGACCACATCTCAGCTGAAGAACTGTGGCGCACTCACGAGCGACGCCGCGAACGACTGGTGGCCTTCTGCCGACGCCGACTGCTCAATCAACTGGTGCAGCGCGGCGCTTCACAGGCGGCGCTGCGGATCGCTGATGAGGTTTTGGATCCTGAGGCATTGACGATCGGGTTTGGACGCCGCTTCGCCACGTACAAGCGCGCCACTCTGATTTTGCGTGACCCCGATCGATTGCTGCGTATCCTCAACAATCCCAATCGGCCGGTGCAGATCGTGTTTGCAGGCAAGGCCCACCCGCGGGATGATCCCGGCAAGGAAATGATCCGGCAGGTCTATGAGATCGCGCGACAGGATGCTTTTCGGCGGCGGCTGGTCTTCAT
>JADGQE010000070.1 GCA_017882055.1 Thermoflexales bacterium | reverse complement strand
TGCCAGAACAGGTTGATGAGAATAGCATCCTGACTGACCTCCCGGGCCAGATCCTGGTGCTCGATCGATCCAGTATCACCCGCTGGGTCAATTCTGGCGTTACCCGCTCAACCGGCCACCCGCGCGCGGCGTTGATCGGCCGGCCCTTGTATGATTTTATCCCCGCGGCCGAACGCGATCGACTTCAGGGCCAGATCGATCGTTGCTTTGCGAGCGACGCCGGCGATGCGCCCGATCTGGCTCACTATGAAACTTGCTTCCAGCGCGCGGACGCCTTGCTCGATCAGGTGGACATGGTTTTCGGTCTCGATGCCGATCGTCAGCAGCTGATTGTCGTGCAGCACCGGATCAGCTCGCTGCGTTTCTCCGCTGACGATCTACAGGCTCGCAACGCTCAGCTCAAAGCGTTGAATGCCGTCACGGCCATTGTCAGCCAGTCACTCGATCTTGGAGAAGCCCTGCGCGCGGCCCTATGCACCACGGTCGAGGCCCTACGCGCCGAGGCGGGCGCCATCACGCTGGTCGATTCGCCGACCGGTGATCTGGTCTTCAAAGCCCAACTCGGTTGGCGCCGCCATGATTTTGTAGCGGGTAAGGTGCGCATCAAAGCCGGACAGGGTTTGTCCGGGCAAGTCTTACAGAGCGGGCAACCGCTCGTTACGGGCGCTGTGCGTTCAGATGCGCGCCTGGCCGTGGAGGAATTTGGCGATGAAGACGTTGAGGCGATGGCGCTCGTGCCGATGCACGCCCGTGGCAAAGCCATCGGCGTACTCAGCGTCATGAACTATTCAGCCCGGCCGTTTACATCCGACGAAGTCGAGCTCCTGGGTGCGATCGCCGATCAGCTTGGCGTGAGTATCGAAAATGCGCAGCTGTATCAAGCCGCCCGGCGGCAGCGGCGTATGGCCGAAGCGTTGCGCGAAGTGACGACCGTCGTCAATTCTACGCTGGATCTGACCACCGTATTGGAACGGATTGTCGTTCAGCTGCATCAGGTTTTGCCGTATGACAGCGTATCCGTGGTGCTCAAAGAAGGCGAGCGTTTTGAGACCGCGGTCGCACGCGGTTATGCCGATCCGGTGCGAGAAGTCAAAACGATCGATCACAACAGCCTGATCACCACCCACCTCTTGCTGGAGCAGCGCGTGCCGCTGGTGATCAACAACACACGCGCCGATCCGCGCTGGTGCGTATTCGACGAGTATGAGCCGATTCGATCCTGGCTGGGTGTGCCGCTGCTCAGCAGCGGCAAAGATCAGATGCTGGGCATCCTGGGGATCGATAGTTATCATGTCAATGCTTATAGCGACGAAGATGCTCAGGTCGCATTTGCTTTTGCCAATCAGGCGGCCGTCGCGATCGAAAATGCCCGGCTGTATGCCGAATCACAACGCCGGGCCGATCAGATGGCCGCCCTGTACAGTGTCTCGGCGACCGTCAGCCAATCGTTGGAACTGGAGCCGACCCTGTGGGCGGCGTTGGATAAAGCCCTGGAAGTTGTCGGGGTCGAATCCGGCGCGATCAGCCTGGTCGATGAGCAGACACAAGAGCTGGTCATTCGTGTCCATCGTGGCTGGCGGCAGCAGGATCTGCCGGCCGGGTTGCGCATCAAATTGGGTGAGGGTTTATCGGGGCAAGCGGCTGTCACCGGTGAAGTGGTGGTCACGGGCGGACTTGAAAATGAACCCCGCCTGGCCGTGCCGCAGGTTCGGGCCGAAGGCGTCCGGGCGATGGTGCTGGCCCCCATGCGCGCGCGCGGGCGGGTGGTCGGCGTGTTGGGCGTGATGAGCTATCAGCCCCATGAATTTGCCCCGCAGGCCATTGAGGTTGTCAAGTTGATTGCCGATCAGATCGGCCTCGCGATTGACAATGCGCAATTGTTTGCCCATGTGACCCGCCGCTCGGCCCAGCTCGCCTTGATGAATGAAGTCGCCCGTGACGTGGCCGCCACGCTCGATTTGACTGAGCAGTTCAATCGGGCCACGCGGGCCACCTGTGAGAAGTTTGGTTATTATACGGTTGGGCTATTTACCATCGATCCCGATCGACAGCACCTTACTTTGCAATCCGCCTCAGGCGAGCCGGCAAGGCGCATCTACCAGGCCTATCGCCCGCGGCTGGGTGAGGGGCTGATCGGTTGGACAGCCCAGACCGGACAGATGGCGATTGTCGGCGATGTCAACGCTGATCCACGCTATATCAGGCTGGCTGATCCGGCTGAGGCGCTGACGCGATCTGAACTGGTGGTGCCTTTGCAGCGCGGCGCTGTGATCGTGGGCGTTCTGGACTTGCAACACACTCAGGCCAATGCCTTTTCCTCAGAAGATGCACAGGCGATGCAGATTCTGGCCGATCAGTTGGTCACGGCGATCACGAATGCCGAACTGTATGATCAGGCGCGCAAGCGGGTGGCAGAGCTGACCGCGTTGCAAGAGGTCAGCCTGCAAGTCACCGCTTCGCTCGACATGTTGGCTGTGCTGGATACCATCGCGCACCATGCCCAAAAATTGATGCAGGCTGATATGGTTCACATTTTTCTGCACAATCCGGACACGAATGGGATGGAGTTTGGCACGGCCCTCTTGCGAGAAGGTTCGCGCGGAACCGTGGTGAGAAAACCGCGGGATGATGGCCTCATCTGGCGTGTCTTGCGCGAACGCCAGCCGATTGTCATTAACGAGGCGAAAACACATCCCTTATATGCTTCCGAGCAGGCACGTGCCTGGGGACTTGCCTCGGTGGCCGGCTTCCCGCTTAAGCGGGCCGACGCGACTCTGGGTGTCTTTACGGTTTCCTTCCACGATCCGCATACATTTAGCCAGGATGATTTGCGGGTGCTCAACCTGTTGTCTGATCTGGCCGCGATCGCCGTCGGCAACGCGCGTGAGTATGAGCAGACCAAACGCCGCCTGGATGAGATTAGCACGCTGCACGATATTTCGGTGGCAGCCACTTCGTCATTGGATTTTTCGGAGATTACGCGGCGGACCGTACAGACGCTTCAGCGGCTGTTGGGTTTCGAATATATCGCGCTCTTTCTGGCCGCTGAAGAGAGTGAATACATCGATCTGTATGCTACTTCCGGCCTCGAAGCGGAGGTCGAGCGCAACCCGCATATCCGGCTTGGAGTCGGTATCGTCGGTTGGGTGGCGGCGAATGGTCGGTTGTTGAATGTGCCCGATGTACTGGAAGAGCCGCGCCATCTGGTCGGCATCTCGGTCGCTCGATCCGAACTCTGCGTGCCGTTGCGCGTCACGGATCGGGTCATCGGCGCGCTTGATCTGCAAAGCGTGCGCGTGGGCGCATTCTCGACCGCCGACGAGCAGCTGCTCTCGACGGTGGCTACGCAGCTGGCGGTGATTCTGGAGAATGCCCGGCTGTATGCCACCGAGCGCCGCCGCCGTCAACAGCTGGAGGGTTTGCAGGCTACGGCTTCGGCCATTGGCGCCGAGCTGGAGTTGAATGCGTTGTTGAATCTGATTGTCCAGGAGGCCGCCCATACTTTTGATTCACCGGCGGTGAGCCTGCTGATGTGGAATGATTCGATCGGGCAGCTGAGCATTCAGGCCAGCCGTGGATTGTCGGCCAGCTTTGTGTCTCAGGCGGCCTATACCCGCGAGCAAGTCGGTTGGCCGCTCGAACCCGTCATCGATACCGGAGGTGTGACCGCTGGGACGATGCAGCCGCACGTGGTCAATGATCTTCAATCGGATCTGATCGATCTTGAGCAGCGACGGTTATACCTGGTCGAAGATCTGCGCAGCCTGCTGCGAGTGCCGCTGATCAGCGGTGGCCGGCCGGTGGGCGTGCTGGATATCTACAGTCAACAACGGCCGCGTCGCTTCACCCCGGAGGAGATCGAACTGGCGCATATTTTTGCCAGCCAGGTTGCGGTCGCGATTGAAAACGCCCGGTTGTATGCCGAGACGCGCCGCCGGTTGGACGAGGTGACGATCCTGTACGAGGTGGCTCGTTCGGCTGCGGCCACGCTGGATCTGGACCTGGTATTCGATCGGCTGCTCGATGCGATCCGGCGCACGCTCCGCTACGAGAACTTTGCATTCATCTTGTATGAACCGTCGACGGGTTTGCTTAACACGCGGGCCGCGTATGGTTTCTCGCCGATAGCGACCGCGCTTGATCTGCAACTGGGCGAGGGGATCGTGGGCTACGTGGCTCGAACCGGGACAGCGCGGTTGCTGGGCGATGTGACGCAGGCCGCCGACTTTCTATCGGCTCAACCCGGGACCCGATCGGAATTAGCAGTACCCATGCGAATCGGCGAGCGATTCATCGGCGTCATCAACGTCGAAAGCTCGCGCCTGAACGCTTTTACCCACGACGACGAACGACTGCTGATTACGCTGGCCGGTCAGGTTGCGGCGATTATCGAAAACGCGCGGCTTTATGCGGAAACGCAGAAACGTCTGGCTGAGGTTTCCACGCTTCACACGGTGGCTCAGCAGCTTACCAAGAGCCTCGACATCGATGAGGTGCTGAACTCCATCGTGGTGACCTTAAAACAGGTGCTGCGCTGCCGGGGGGTCAGTATCGCGTTGCTGTCGGTCGAGTCGCAGCTGCTGGAAATCCGTGCGGCCGCCGGCATTCATCCCCGGTGGAAGGAAGCGGCCAAATTGAAAGTGGGCGAGGGCATCAATGGAAAAGTGGCGGCCACGGCGCGCTCGATCTATGTGCCGGATGCGCGCGCACTGCCCGACTTCATCTTCTTTGATCCGGTGGTGCGCTCGCTGCTGGTGGTGCCGTTGATGGTCAAGGATCGCGTGATCGGTGTGCTGGCGATCGATCAGGCCGTGCCCGACGCCTTTACCAACGATGACGAACGTGTGCTCACGATCGCGGCTGCCCAGGCGGCCGTGGCGATCGAAAATGTGCAGCTCTATGCGGATCTCAAAGAGCGCGCGCGCAAGCTGGAACAGGCCTACCGCGAATTGCAGGAGGTCGATCAGTTAAAGGATGAACTGGTGCAGAACGTGTCGCACGAGCTGCGCACCCCGCTGACGTTTATCAAAGGCTATGTCGAACTGATGCTGGACGAGGAAATGGGGCCGCTTAATAAAGGTCAGCGTGAGAGCCTGTCGATTGTGGCCGATAAGACGAACGCGTTGACGCGCCTGGTCAGCGACATCATTTTCCTGCAGCAGATCGAGCGTGAATCGTTGGAACTGGGCCGGCATGATCTGGGCGAGATGGCGCGCCTGGCATTGCAAAGTTGTGAAGTGACGGCTACCCATGCGGGCATCTCGCTGCGGCTATTGGTGCCCGAGCCGCCGCCGCCTATCCTGGTCGATCGGGATCGTGTCAATCAAGTCTTTGATAACCTCTTGGGCAACGCGCTCAAGTTCAGTTTCAGTGGCGGCGCAATTACGATTACGGTTCACGACGGGGGTGACGCCCTGAAAGTGGGGGTGACCGATACCGGAGCGGGGATTCCGGCTGACAAGTTGGAGCGAATCTTCGAAAGGTTCTATCAAGTGGACGGCTCCGCCACTCGCCGCTTTGGCGGGGCCGGGCTGGGACTGGCAATCTGCCGCCGAATTATCGAAGCGCATGGTGGGCGTATCTGGGCTGAAAGCGAACCGGGCAAAGGCAGCACGTTTTATTTCACGTTGCCCAGGTCTCCGTCCGGTGCGGGTGAGAGCCTGAAGCCTTTGGCCGCCGCCCATCAAGCCGATGCTGTATGACCGTGTCTACAGGAAAATTGCCTGTTATGAGGCTACCCTCCGGGCCAACGCTTGATTTGCGTCAGCGGCTGCACAATCTGCCCAAGGTCGATCTACATCGGCACCTGGAAGGATCGCTGCGCCTCGAAACGTTGGCTGAAATTGCGCGCGAACATGGCATCGACCTGCCCGGTTATGACATCGAGCGGTTGAGGCCGTATGTTCAGATCACCAATGACCCGCCGGACTTTCAGCGCTTCCTCGAAAAGTTCCAATTATTACGCCGGTTTTATACGACGCGAGAAGCCGTTCAGCGTGTGGCCTATGAAGCCGTGGCCGATGCGGCGCTGGATAATGTGCGCTATCTGGAACTGCGGTTTAATCCGGCGGCGTTGGCGCATGCTCAGGGCTTCTCGTTTGAGGAAGTGACCGATTGGGTGATTCAAGCCGTTGACCACGCGCAGGTGGACTATCAGATTACGGCCCGTTTGATCTGTACGATCGTTCGTCACGAGAATCTGGAATCGGCCAGGCAGATTGTCGAGTTGGCGCTGTCACGGCAGAAACGCGGCATTGTCGGGTTGGACCTGGCAGGGGATGAGACGATTTATCCGGCGGCTCCACTGGTGTCTCTCTTTCGCCACGCTGCCCAGGGCGGATTGGGCATTACGATTCATGCGGGCGAAGCGGGCGGCCCGGAGAATGTGCGCGAGGCGATCGAACTGCTGGGCGCGCAGCGCATTGGCCACGGCATCAGCTGCGTCGAGGATTCAAATGTGCTGATGCTGGTCCGCGACCGGAAAGTGGCTTTGGAAATCTGTCCGACAAGCAATCTGCAAACGGGGGCAGTCGAGACGTTCGGTTATCATCCGCTGCGCGATCTCTATCTGGCGGGTGTGCGGGTAACGGTCAACACCGATGATCCGAGCATCTCGGACACGACCTTGACCGATGAGTATCTGGTCGCGGTGATGGGCATGAATCTCACAGTGGCCGACCTGATGGCCTTCAACCGGAATGCGATTCGCGCCTCATTTTTGTCACCGGCTGAGAGAGCTAAACTGGAAGAACAACTGATGGCTGAATTTGGGCGAAGCACGGATGTATGAGCTTAGCCTGGCGGAGTCAACGGGCGGGTTTCAAACCCGCCCGTTTTTGATCAGGCCGTGCGTTCCCATTCCATGATCGAGGTTTTGATCAACTCACGGATCGTGAAGTCCGGTACCTCGTCGGGCGCGTGATAGTAGCTATCGCCCACCTCGATTTGAAGGCCGCCTTGCGGCGTTGCGCCGATGTGAATGCCGCTGCTTTCCAGCTGGGGATACTTCATCAAGTTGCGCTGTAGGATTTTTTCAACTTGCTCAAGGAGGCTACCGGGCGCCGCCGGGTGCCTGGGCGGCGCAGGTGAGCGTCTGGTCTGAATCGGCAAAATGACGGCCGCAGGCGGAACCGGCGGTGGGCTGGGAATCTCCATCGGAGGGAGGCTGATCCCGGCAGAAGCGTTGTTGGGTGCGGCATTCATAATCGGGATCGATCCGGCAAACCGCTGCATGCCGTTCAACGCATCCAATACTTTATGCGCGGCCCGGTCGTCGTGAATGTCTTTCAAGCTGGCGTAGCGCATGCCGTTGACTTCAACCGACCAGTTGTTTGAAATCGGATCGCGGATCACGATGATGGCATCCTGCGAGGCAGCCACCGCAGGCGTATCGGGATGGGCCAGAGTTTTGCCGGCGGTGCCGGCCAGATTCTTGAACCACGTGGGTGCAGGCTTATTTTCGGCGACTTCGTGCGGCTTCGATTTTGAGCGTCCGCGGAGCGTAATCACCACCCCGATCAACATGAGGATCAGGGCCGCGCCGATGATGCTTGCCAGGAGGAAGAATTTATCCTCCGGCAAACCACTGGCCTGCGGCACGGAGTGAATCAAAGCGAGACTGCCCAGCATGGGATAGAACTTTCTGATTGGCATTTATTGCCCTCGTTTCGGTTGGCACCTGGCACAGTAATGCGTGCCGCGTTGCCCGACCGTTATCTTGCGGATCGGCTGATGACAGCGCTGGCAGGGCCGGCCTTCACGGCCATACACGCGCGGTCGATAATCTCCGCCGGCAACCACGCCGTCGCCGGCATCGGTGCCCTGGTCGCGAATGGCCTGGCGCAGCGTCTGCCGGATCGATCGGTACAACGCAGCGATCTCGGCGGCCTTCAACGAAGCCGCTTTGCGCAGCGGATGAATCTTTGCCCGCCACAATGATTCATCGGCGTAAATGTTGCCCACGCCCGCCAGGAAGGTTTGATTCAACAGCAGCGGCTTGATGGCGCCTGACCTTGATTTTACCAACTTGCGGAAGTTTAGCAAGGTAAACGCCGGGTCAAGCGGCTCTGGCCCGTGTTTGCCGGTTACTTCTTCCGGATCGTTCAGCAAGTAGACTCGTCCAAATTTGCGAACATCGTTGAAGCGCAGCTGCCGGCCGTCGTCCAGATCGAAGATCACGTGATCGTGCTTGTTGAGCGGCTCGTCCCCGGCCACCACGTTTAGTCTGCCACTCATTTTGAGATGAATCAATAGGAAGTGAGTAGGTGTGGCCGCACGCGCCGCCTGCCCATACCCGCCGCGGTGCGGCGGCGCCTGGCGGGCCACCCGTGCATCGCACGGGACATGGCCTGGGCCGCCAGGCGTCGACCTGGTTGCGCTCTGCTCGGGACGCTCACTTAAGGCGAAAACTAGATATTTGGCCCGGCGATCAATCGACAGCACCGTCCGGCCGGGCAGTTGCCGGCGAAATTCGGCCGGCGTTGGCCGCCCCACCATGCGATTCCAATCGAGGCTTACACCGACGATCGTCCGACCGACGATCGGTCCGCGCAATCTTCGGACCATAGTTTCGACTTCAGGCAGTTCTGGCATTTAGGGAATTTCAGATTTCAGATTTTTGATTTTAGATTTGTATTATACCAGTTAGCGGTGGGTCAATTGGCCGCTTCGCGTGGTTAACTGGTCAACCAATTGACCGAGCAACCAGTTGACCAATTGACTCTCCTCAAAATGTGGTACACTCAGCGCAGAATAAACGTCTTGACGGGCGTTCGATGTCGGCTATAATCGTGCGCTGGCACTTCGATGTGCACTGTGTTTGACCTCCTCACGTTGATCGATTGAATATGTCATTTGTCCATTTGCATGTCCATAGCGAATACTCGATCCTGGATGGCCTCAGCAAAGTCTCGGCGATAGTCAATCGCGCCAGGGAACTGAATCAACCGGCGGTAGCCTTGACGGATCACGGCGTGATGTATGGGGTGATCGATTTCTGGAATGCGGCCAAGAAAGCGGGCATCAAACCGATCATTGGCATGGAAGGTTATCTGGCCCGCCGCGCCCGCACCGATCGCGATCCGCAGAAAGACAAAAGTCCCTATCACCTTTTGCTGCTGACCCAAAACAATGTGGGTTATCAGAATCTGTTGAAGTTAGCCAGCATTGCCCAACTCGAGGGCTTCTACTATCGGCCGCGCGTGGACAAAGAAGTGCTGGCTCAATATTCTGAAGGCCTGATTGTGACCACGGGCTGCGGCGCGGCCGAGATTCCGCGCATGATCCTCGACGGGCAGCTCGATCAGGCGCGGGCCGCGATCGGTTGGTATCTGGACGTCTTCAGCCGCGATCGATTCTTTCTGGAACTGCAGCTGCATGAAGGCTTTCCGCAGCTGACGTCGCTCAATCGACAGTTGATCGAGTTTGCCAAATCTTTCAATGTCCGTGTGGTGGCCACCAACGACGCGCATTACCTCAAGCAGGCAGACTGGCGCGCGCAGGATATCATTCTGTGCATCGGCACCGGCTCGCTGGTGACCCAGCCGAACCGGATGAAGATGACGGATCAGTCGTACTATCTCAAGAGCACGGAAGAGATGGCGGCCCTGTTCGGCGAAGTGCCTGAGTCACTGCGCTCAACCCTGGACATTGCCGAGATGTGCGAAGTTGATCTCAGTTCCAAGGGTTATCATCTGCCGATTTTCGAACTGCCGGAAGGCGTCACGCCCGATGTGCAGCTGCGCCAGATGTGCGAACAGGGTTTGCGGCAGCGCTACGCTGAACGCGCCAACGATCCGGTCGTTCGCCAACGCTTAGAGTACGAACTCGGCGTGATCCACAAGATGGGCTTCGATACCTACTTCTTGATCGTGGCCGATCTGACGCGCTATGCGCGCGAACGTGACATTTGGTGGAACATTCGTGGCTCCGGCGCCAGTTCGATCGTGGCCTACACCAGCGGCATCACCAATCTCGATCCGCTGCCCCACAACCTTATTTTCGAGCGCTTCCTCAATCCGGGCCGCATCAGTATGCCCGATATTGACATGGATTTCCCGGATGATCGCCGCGCCGAGATGATCGATTACACCGTGCGCAAATACGGCAAGGACAAGGTCGCGCAGATCATTACCTTCGGCACGCTCGGCGCGCGCGCCGCGATTCGGGATGTGGGCCGCGCGCTCGATATCCCATTGAGCGATGTCGATCGCATTGCCAAGCTGGTGCCGAATGTGCCGGGCAAGCCGGTCAAGATCAGTGAAGCGATCGAGCTGATCCCCGAACTCAAGCAGGCGTACGACGGCACCGATTACATTCGCAATTTGCTCGACACGGCGATCACGGTTGAAGGCACGGTGCGCAATGTCGGCACGCACGCGGCGGGCGTCGTTATTTCCGATCGGCCGTTGATCGAATACTCGCCCCTGCACCGGCCGACGAAATCCGATGAGAACAGTCCGCTCGAATCGATCACGCAATTCGAAATGGGCGTGGTTGAATCGATTGGTTTGCTCAAAGTGGACTTCCTCGGCCTGTCGACGCTGACCATCATGCGCAAGGCGTGTGATCTGATCAAGGCCCGTCACGGCGTCGAACTGAATCTCAACAACATTCCCACCAACGATCGCAAAGCGTTCGAGTTGATGTCGCGGGGCGATGTGCTCGGCGTGTTCCAGGTCGAAGGCAGCGGCATGCGCCGCATGTTGATGGACATGCGCCCCACCAGGTTTGAGCATATCGTGGCCGGTATTTCGCTCTTCCGCCCCGGGCCGATGGAATATATCCCGACCTACATCAAGCGGATGCACGGTGAAGAGCCGATCGTGTACAAGCACCCCAGGCTCGAGGCGATTCTGTCGGAGACGTACGGTATCATCGTTTATCAAGAACAGATCATTCAGATCGCCGTGCAGTTAGCGGGTTATGCTCCCGGCGAAGCCGACGAGATCCGCAAAGCGGTCGGCAAGAAGATCAAAGAGAAGATTGAAGCGCATCGTGCGAAGTTCATCAAGGGTGCCGTAACTAACGGCGCGGCGCAAGCGGAGGCTGAAGCGGTTTACGGCGACATTGAGTTCTTCGCGCGCTATGGCTTCAACAAAGCGCACGCCGCCGATTACGCTCTGCTGACGTGTCAGACCGCCTATCTCAAGGCCTATTATCCGGTCGAATACATGACGGCGCTGATGACGTGCGAGGCCAGCGTTGAGAAGATCGGCTTATTCATCGTCGAAGCGCGGCGGATGGGCATCGATGTGCTGCAGCCCGATGTCAATCACAGCGATCTCGACTTCACGGTCGAGCAGACGCCCGCCGGCAAGCCCGCGATCCGATTTGGCATGGCGTCGATCAAGGGGGTGGGAGACGGTCCGGTGCGCGTGATCCGTGAAGCTCGCCTGGCGGGCGGCCTGTTCAAGCGTATCGAAGATTTTTGCCGTCGCGTCGATCTGCGCTCGGTCAATCGCCGCGCCCTGGAAGCCTTGATCAAAGTCGGCGCGCTGGAAGGTTTCGGCAATCGCGCGCAGCTGCTGCAATTGGTCGATCGCCTGTTGGGCTTAAGCGCTTCTTCGCATCGCGCCCAGGACGTGGGCCAGATGACGTTGTTTGGCGCGGCGGCCGGCGGTTCGGGTGTTGCGGAGTCGATCGGTGCGCTGCCGCAGCTGGAAGAAGTGGAACTGCGCGAGAAACTCGCCTGGGAAAAGGAACTGATCGGCGCGTATGTGTCCGAGCATCCGGTCGCACAAGCGATCGCCCAACTGCAGGGCGAGATCACGCACCTCAGCGGCGAGTTGGGCGAAGACCTCGACCAGCAGAAAGTGACCATGGTGGGTGCGGTGGTCGGCGTGCGGACGATCGTGACCAAGAAGGGCGACTCGATGGGCTTCGTCACACTCGAAGACGTGCAAGGTATCTTTGAGTGTGTGGTTTTTCCAAAAGCATGGAAACTGACCCAGGCGTTGTGGCAAAAAGACAAGATCGTTTTGGTGCGCGGCGTGGTCGACGGCAAGGGCAAGTCGCCCAAGATACTATTGGATTCGGCTACGGATAAGCCGCAAGTGACAGAGGCGGTTGAAGATCAGCGGCGCAGATCAGGGATCAGGAATCACGGGCTGGACGCAAAGCAGCAAGAAGCGAAAGGCCAGGCAAGCAGTAAGCCGCAACACTTGCACCGCACGCAAGTGCAGGCGTCAGTCGTCAAGAGTCCGCCGCCAACCGCCAGCCGCCAGCCGCCAGCCGCTAATAGTTATGCGCCGGTGGCGATGGATGGCTTTATCGATGAGCCGTATGAGACGTGGCTGGGTAGCGAAGAAGATCCTTTTGCCGGTATGAGCGATGAAGGACTCAGCGTTTCAACTGAAGGCAGCGCCGCATCGCCGGCCAAGTCTGCGGTCGCGCAG
>JADGQE010000396.1 GCA_017882055.1 Thermoflexales bacterium | reverse complement strand
GCCGGCACGGCCAGCACGTTTTCGTGCTTCTCGCCGATGACGGATGCGTTCGCCGTCATATCCAGTTTCAGCGCGGCGTCGGTCGCATCGAGGTTGACGCGCACTTTGTAGTTGACCACGCCCGAACTGATCGTGCCGTTCGGATCGATATTCGCAACCTGACCCGTCAACGTAATGCCGCTCAAAGCATCCAGCGTGAGTTGGGCCTTTTGCCCCACTTGAACACTGGCAATCTCGGTTTCGTCCACCAGCACATCGACATGCAATTGACGCGTATCCGCAATCGTGAGCGCGCTTGAACCACCCGCCCCACCCGCTGTAATGTTCACCGCGGTGATGACGCCATCAAACGGCGCGACAATGGTTGCCTGGCTTAGAGCACGCTTGGCCTGTTCCAGCGACAACCGGGCTTGTTCCAACGCCGCCGCCGCCTGGGTGAGCTTCTCAACGCGCGGCGAGATCAGGCTGTCTAAACTGGCTTTGGCGCTTTGCACCTGGGCCTGCGCCGATCGCAAAGCGCTATCGTTGAGGCTGGTCTTGGTGATGTTGCAGCTGGCCACGGCCAGGTCATAGGCCGATTGCGCATTCGTCAGTCCATTGACGACGTTCTGGAAAGGGCCCCAATCGCTGCTCAAATAATTCTTGGCCTGATGGTCGTTCGCCAGCCGATCGTAAGCGATCTGGGCTTGATCGAGATCGGTCTTCGCGCTCGTCAATTGCGAGCACTGCAACGCTTCTTTGTCGGCCAGACTGGCATAGTCCCGCCTGGCCGCGTTGTAAGACGCTACGGTGCTGTTGTAGGCCGCCTGCGCCACTGCAATGTCATTCGGTTCAGCCTGCACCGTTTCACTGTAAGTCAGCTGCTGAAGCACATAGGCCTGTTCGGCTTGCGTCACCTTGAGCTGCAAACTGGTCGCATCCAGCGTCGCTAACACGTCGCCCTTCTTCACTTGATCGCCCGGCACAACCTTGATCTGCTCGACTGTGCCGCTTGTTCCGAAGGACAAAGCCACACTCGATTCAGGGATGATGCTGCCGGTCGAATCGACCGACGTAAACAACGTCGTCCGCGTTACTGATACTGCTTGCGTGTTCGCCGGTAACTGGCTGGCGTTGGCCTGGGCGCTCGTCGAACGAGTCGCCAGATAGACGCCGCCGGCAATCAGTATCGCTACAATTCCGAGAATGAACCATACACGTTTCTTCTTCATGATGCTCCTTAGATTCTTACCCGCCTATTCGAAGGCCGAACAGGTTGAGGCCGCGTTGTTGTGTCGTCGTGGTCGTGGCCGGCTCACTGATGTAGACCTGCTGGCCCACTTGCAGATCGCCCGATCCCTCTTTGACGGCGACTTCGGTTAGATCGCCATTGGTGTATCCGGTCGTCACCGTGACTTGCTTCGCTGTACCGCTGCTGGCGTCAACCACATTCACGTAGTAGCCGCCCTGTTTATCCGATCGAATCGCACCGCCCGGCACGGCTAACACATTGGCGTGTGTGTCGATGGTGACCGTCGCATTGGCCGTCATATCCGTGCGCAGGGCGGCCTTGGTTGGATCTAGCGTGATGCGGACGGAATAATTCACCACTCCATTACTGACGGTACCCGCCGGATTGATGCGCGCAACGACCCCGGTTACTTTTACATCAGACAGCGCATCAAACGTGAGGCTGGCCTTTTGACCGACTTTCAACTGCGCGATCTCGGTTTCATCGATCAATATGTCGACGTGATAGCGGCTGGTATCGGCCAACTCGATCGTCGCGTCAGTGGTGCCGCCCGGCCCGCCGACGACGGGATTGACCGCCGTGACCACGCCATCAAAGGGGGCGATGATCTTGGCATTCTCAAGCTGATCTTGCACGGCCTGGAGCGAAGATTGTGCTTGATCGATCTGCGTCTTGGCTGTGGCCAACGTACGCTCCGAGGGATTGAGCAAGGTATCGAGATTGGCCTCGGCCTGCACCAGCGTTGAATAGGCCGATTGGACGCTGCTATTATCGGCCGCGCTCTGCTTGGTCATGTTGCAAGTGATCAGCGCCTGATCGTAGGCCGCTTTGGCTCGCGCCAACTGCGATTTCTGCGGCGAGACTTCATACGTCCCGTTGACTTGCACGCGCCAGTCCGACAGGTAGTTGTTGGCAGCCGTCACGGCGTCATCATAAGTCTTCTTGACATTGTCGAGGTTGTTGCAGCTCAATAGGACCTGATCGGTGCTGTTGACCGCGTACTTTTGCTGCGCCAACTTATACGCCGCCGAGGCGTTATTCAATGCAATCTGTGCCGATGTTACCGCCGCCGGATCGGGGTTGACGGTCATACTGTAACTGGCCTGCTGGCTCAAGTAAGACTGCTCGGCCTGCGCCACTTCCAATTCCAGATCGGTTGTGTCCAACTCAGCCAGCACGTCGCCCTTCTTGACGCGAGCGCCAACTTGCACGTTCACCTTGCTTACCGTGCCTGAAGCGCCAAACGCCAGGGTGACGCTGGCTTCCGGGCTGACACTGCCTGATGACTCCACCACCGACGATAACGTGGCCTGCGTGACTTGCCCCAGCTGGGTCTGAGTGGTCGCCGTCGTGGCCGATGAGCGCGTTGCCGCGAAGGCAATACCCGCGCCTACCAACACGACGACGACTAAGAGAATGAATATTCGTTTCTTCTTCATAATTCTGCCTCGATTCCGGTTCTTTGATGTCTTCAGTATCGCAAAAAGATGTGCAGAAGTTATCGAGATAACATGAGTGCCAAATAAGATCGACCGGAGCGATGCTAATCGATGGCTGTACTTGTTTACCGCGTCTTCGAGAGTGTCATTCTGAGCGCTTTTTGCGAAGAATCTCTATCTCGATTGGCACTCAAGGTCGATCAGCGCAGAGATGCTTCGTCGCAAAAAACGCTCCTCAGCATGACACCTCGGTAAACAATTACCGATGGCTTTACAACGAATGAGCGTGGCTAGATGCCACGCTCATCGTACTGCGGATCGACCTTGCGTTAAGGATTATCCGTTGGGAGTCGTCGTGCCGCTGGTATTCGGCGTCGTGCTGTTGGGTGCTGTGCCATTCGGTGCCGCGCCATTGGGCGCGCCGAATCCACCAGGCCCGCCAGGTCCACCATGACCGCGACCCATATCCATGCCAAAGCCACCATCCTGACCAGCGCCCCAGTAGCCCTTGTCCAGTCCTTCGAGCAGCCAGTCGGCCTTAGCCTGCGTCAGGGTGCCATCGGTGACGGATTGTGCGATAGCCGTCCTGGTCTCGGCCTGCATCGCTGCCTCTACTGCCGTCTTGATGGTTGCGATGTCAATGCCCTTCGCATCGGCAATCTCAGCCAGCGTCTTGCCGCCCCACAGCTGAGCGGACAGTTCATCGGATGTCATGCCCAACGCCCTGGCCGCCGCTTCCAACGTTGCCTGGCTGTGAAGACCACCACCGCGCCCGAAACCGGGGCCACCGCCGGGGCCACCGGGACCCGCAGGCGCTGTCGGAGCAGTCTGGGTCGCGGGCGACGTCGCCGTCTGGGCAAACGCCATGGTGGTGATCCCCAACGCCGCGATGACCACCAGCGCGGCCAATCCCATATACTTCTTAAATCGAAACATGTTGCACCTCCATTGTGTTGCAAGTAGTATAGCTTGCTCAGCTATCTGCCTTAAGGATAACTTTCGCGTGTGCAGATTTGGTCGAGAGAAAATGAGTAGCCGCTGAGAGCGTTT
>JADGQE010000069.1 GCA_017882055.1 Thermoflexales bacterium | reverse complement strand
AGCTCGGCCTGCGGGATTTCTTCGAGCACATCCAGCAGCGTCTGATGCGTCTCGGCATCGACGACGATCGGCAGCAGGCCGTTCTTCAGTGCATTGTTGCGGAAGATGTCGGCAAAGGAGGTGCTGATCACGGCGCGGAAACCGTAGCCCGTCAACGCCCACGGCGCGTGCTCGCGCGAACTGCCGCAACCGAAGTTGTCGCCGGCCAGCAGGATGGCCGTGCCTTGCGCCTGCGGTTGGTTCAGGACGAAGTCCGGCTTGGGCGATCCGTCGGCGTTGTAGCGCCAATCCGCAAACAGATGATCGCCCATGCCCAATTTGTCGGTGGCTTTGAGGAAGCGTGCCGGTATGATCTGATCGGTGTCGATGTCGTTGACGGGTAAGACAACGACGCGGGAAGTAAGAGTGGTAAATTGAGCCATAGTTGATTTTGGATTGCGGATTTTGGATTTTGGATTGATAAACGGCAATCCAAAATCTAAAATCAAAAATCGGAAATAAGTGTCCTAACGTCCGTAATCTTGCCCGTAATCGCAGTCGCTGCGGCGGTGAGAGGTGACGCTAAGAACGTGCGTCCGCCTTTGCCCTGGCGACCTTCAAAGTTGCGGTTGCTGGTTGAGACGGCGTATTGTCCCGGTTGAAGTTGATCGCCGTTCATCGCGATGCACATCGAGCAGCCCGCTTCGCGCCATTCGGCTCCGGCGGCTTTGAAGATGCGATCGAGTCCTTCGGCTTCGGCCTGTTTCTTCACCTGTTGCGAACCGGGCACGATCATCACGCGCAAATTCGGCGCGACTTTGCGATCCTTTAAGACCGAGGCGGCCAGCCGCAAATCCGAGATGCGCGAGTTGGTGCAGCTGCCGATGAAGACCACATCGACCGGCTGACCAATCAAGGATTGGCCGGGCTGCAAGCCCATATACGTCAACGCTTTGGCCAACGCCGATTTTTGCGCCGCATCCGTGAATCGATCGGGATCAGGTACGCGATCGGTGATGGACATGCCCATGCCGGGATTCGTGCCATAGGTGATCATCGGCGCGAGTTCACTCGCTTGCAGCGTTACCGATTGATCGTAAGTTGCGCCTTCGTCGGTGGGCAGCTGCTGCCACTGTGCTACGGCGCGATCCCAGGCGACTCCTTCTGGCACGAACTCGCGGCCGGCCAGATACTCGAACGTTGTCTCATCGGGTGCGATCATGCCCGCGCGCGCGCCGCCTTCGATCGACATATTGCAGACCGTCATGCGCTGTTCCATGTTGAGCGCGCGGATGGCGGAGCCGGTGTATTCGAAGACGTGGCCCGTGCCGCCGCCGACGCCGATCCTGGCGATGAGCGCGAGGATGATGTCTTTGGCCGAAACGCCGGGCGCGAGCTGGCCTTCGACGCGGACTTCGTAAGTCTTGGGCTGACGCTGCAGCAGGCACTGCGCTGCCAGTACGTGCTCGACTTCGCTGGTGCCGATACCGAAGGCGAGTGCGCCGAATGCGCCGTGCGTCGCGGTGTGGCTGTCACCGCACACGATCGTCATGCCGGGCTGCGTGAATCCCAGTTCCGGCCCGATGACGTGCACGATGCCTTGCTGCGGGCTGTTAAGGCCGTAGAGTCTGATGCCGAACTCGTGGCAATTGTCTTCGAGTTGCTGAATCTGCCTGGCGGCCAGTTCGTCGACGATCGGCAGCGAGCGATCGTAAGTGGGAATGCCGTGATCGGCGGTGGCCACGGTCTTAGCGGGACGGCGCACTTTCAAGCCGCGGGCACGCAGCCCGGTGAAGGCTTGCGGTGATGTGACTTCGTGGATCAGATGCAGATCAATATACAGGATCGCCGGTGAGTTGGCTGCCTGCGTCACAACGTGCGCGTCCCAGATTTTTTGGAAAAGAGTCAGCGGCAGCGTCATGCATTGGCTCGGACGCTATCGCCGTCTTCGTGGGCGACGCTTTTTCTGGCCGAGGCGGTTGTGCGCTCGGCTTCAACGAGATTGGAAAGATCCCAGCCGGTCGGGAAAGTCCGAGGCTCAGGGAACGGCTCGAACCATTCGGGCAAAGGCTCATGGGACAGATTGTTTTGGGGATTCATGTTCTTTCTCCTGATCAAGATTAAGCGGCTGCTGTGACTTTGACTTCAGACGATTGTTCGGCTTCAGTGCCGTAGCTGCCGGTCGCGACCAGCAGCTTATTCAACGCCGCCAGGTAGGCTTTGGCGCTGGCCACGATGATGTCGGTATCCGCGCCATGCCCGCCGAAAGTGCGCGGTTGCTGCATTTCTTTTTGCGCATCGAACGTGTGTTGGCCGTTGGTGCCTTGAATGCGCACCGTCACTTCGCCCAACGCATCGATGCCTTCGGTCACGGCGTGAATGGTGAATTCGAGCAGCGTGGCCGGCGCTTGCACGATCGCATCGATGGCTTTGTAGACCGCATCGACTGGACCGGTGCCGATCGCGGCCTGTAGATGCAATTGACCATCGGGGCCGCACAGACGCACGGTGGCCGTCGGCATGCCGATCGTGCCGCAGGCAACCTGCAAGCCGTCGAGTGTAAAGATCTCGCGCGGCTGATAAAACTCATCGGCCACCAGCGCTTCGAGATCGGCATCCGTGATGATCTTCTTCTTGTCCGCCAGATTCTTGAAACGCTCAAACGTCTTATCCAGTTCGGCGTCCTTCAGCGCGTAACCCATTTCCGTGAGTCGCGACTTGAGGGCATGCCGGCCCGAATGCTTGCCCAACACGAGCCGCGTCTGAGTCACGCCGACGGTTTCGGGCAGCATGATCTCATAAGTCTGCTGATGTTTGAGCATGCCGTCTTGATGAATGCCGGCTTCATGTGCAAACGCATTCGCACCGACGATGGCTTTGTTAGGCTGTACGACGATGCCGGTGTAATTGCTCACCAGTTTGCTGGCGCGCATGAGTTGCGTCGTGTCGATGCCGGTTGCGAGATTGAAAACAGGCCGGCGTGTATGCAGCGCCATGACGACTTCTTCTAACGCGGTATTGCCGGCCCGCTCGCCGATGCCATTGATCGTCACTTCGGCCTGGCGCGCACCGGCATGAATACCGGCCAGGGTGTTCGCCGTTGCCAAACCCAGATCGTCGTGGCAGTGAACGGACACGGTACAGTTTTCGATGCCGGGTGTATGCTGGAGGATGCCCGCGATCAATGCCCCGAATTCTTCGGGTGTGGTGTAACCCACCGTATCGGGAATATTGAGCGTGGTCGCACCCGCTTTGATCGCTTCGCCTAACACCAGATACAGAAACTCGGGATCACTGCGTCCGGCATCTTCCGGCGAGTATTCGACATCGGCGCACAGGCTTCTGGCATAGGCCACCATCTGCGCCACACGCTCGATCACTTGCTCGCGATCCATCTTGAGTTTGTAGCGCATGTGGATCTCGGAGGTGGCGAGGAAGGTGTGGATGCGCGGTCGAGCTGCGTGTTTGACCGCTTCCCAGGCTTTGTCGATGTCGTTCTTGGAAGTGCGTGCCAGACCGCAGATGATGGGCGGCTGCCTGGTTTGCGGCTCGTCCGATCGGCCCGGCTGGCCGACTTCGATCGCGATGCGGCGCACGGCTTCGAGATCGTCCGGCGACGCGGCCGGGAAGCCGGCTTCGATAACGTCCACGCCCAAGCGGGCCAACGTACGAGCCACTTCGAGTTTCTCGGCCGACGTCATCGTCGCGCCAGGCGATTGCTCGCCGTCGCGTAACGTTGTATCGAAAATGCGAACGTAGTTATCCATATTTCTGATTTCCGATTGTTGATTTCTGATTGTTGATTTGACGGCTTTACTTACTATCGCACTATTGCACTATCTCACTACGCAACTATTTCTTCCAATTCTCCGGCCGCAGCGAACGAACCGCCGCGCCTGCGCGCCACATTTCCGATTCGCGCATCTCTTTGAGCTCGACGTCCAGCTTTGCGCGGTAATCGGGCGCGCTATTGGCCTTGAGCACGATGCCCGTCTGCTCGCCCGAAGTGACGCTGGCATAGAGTTTGTCAAACACCGGCACGACCGCCTCGCGGAACTCGTGACGCCAATCGAGTGCGCCGCGCTGTGCGGTCGCGCTGCAGTTGGCATACATCCAATCCATGCCGTTCTTGTCCACCAGTCGAATCAAGCTCTGGGTCAATTCCTCGACTGTTTCGTTGAACGCTTCGCTGGGCGAATGTCCGTGCGCGCGCAAGACGTTGTACTGCGCTTCCATCACGCCTTCCAACGCGCCCATCAACATTCCGCGTTCGCCGGTCAGGTCACTGTAGACTTCGCCTTCGAACGAGGATTCAAACAGATACCCTGCGCCGATCGCAATGCCGAGGGCCAACGTCCGCTCGCGAGCGTGACCGGTGGCATCCTGCTTGATGGCAAAGCTCGCATTGATGCCGCTGCCTGACAGGAAATTGGCGCGGACGCTCGTGCCTGATCCTTTGGGTGCGACCATGATCACGTCCACGAAATCGGGCGGAATGACGCCAGTTTGATCTTTATACACGATCGAAAAGCCGTGCGAAAAATACAACGCGTCGCCCTGCTTGAGACACGGCTTGATCCTGGGCCACGTCATCATCTGAGCGGCGTCTGAAACCAAATATTGAATGATGGTGCCTCGCCTGGCGGCTTCTTCCAATGAGAAGAGCGTCTGGCCCGGCACCCAGCCGTCCTTCACGGCTTTGTCCCAGGCGGCCTGGTCGCCCTCCCACTGTCCGATGATGACGTTGATGCCGTTGTCACGCATGTTGAGCGACTGCGCCGGGCCTTGCACACCGTAGCCCAGGACCGCGACCACTTCGTTCTTCAACACCTCGCGGGCCTGCTCGAGGGGAAACTCGTCGCGGGTAGCGACTTCTTCTTCTACGCCGCCAAAATTAAACTTAGCCATGAAACAAATTCTCCTGATTTTAGATTTTGGAATTTAGATTTTGGATTCTGGAATGTGAACGATCACTATTTGCTTAACAGCCTATCCGTTCAATCCAAAATCCAAAATCAGAAATCTGAAATTAATTGAGTGCTGCTTCGGGTATCATCGCGGCCACGAGCGGCGGATTGGCGCTGACGGCTTGCGCGCCG
This sequence comes from Thermoflexales bacterium, assembly GCA_017882055.1. Taxonomy (GTDB): domain Bacteria; phylum Chloroflexota; class Anaerolineae; order Fen-1058; family Fen-1058; genus JADGQE01. Next base: position 7,346 of record JADGQE010000069.1, on the reverse strand, counting down.
CGCCTCATCGACACCACGCCGGTGCGCACCATCTCGATGATGCCGAACGGGCGCAGGATGTCGACCAGGCTTTCGATCTTGTCCTCGGTGCCGGTGATCTCGACGACGAGCGAGTCATTCGTGACGTCGACGATGCGGGCACGGTACACATCGACCAGCTGCATGATCTCTGCGCGTTTGCCGTTGCGCGCCGTGACTTTGATCAAGGCCAGGTCGCGCTCCACGGTGGGCTGTGAGGTCACGTCGTCGACCCGCAGCACGTTGACCAACTTGTACAAATTGGCTTCGACGCGGCGCGCGCCGAACTCATCCGTATCGACCACGATGGTCATGCGCGACACGCCGGGCTGATCGGTGTGGCCTACTGTCAACGATTCGATGTTGAAACTGCGGCGGCGGAACAACGAAGCCACGCGATTCAGCACGCCGGGTTTGTCTTCCACGTAAGCAACGAAAGTGTGTGGTGCCATGTTCATCTCCGTATTGCGTATCGCGTATTGCGTAACCGCTCAGGTTGCCAACGGAATACGCACTACGCAGTACGCCTTATTTCACGCTAATGTCCCATTCCGCATCTGCCCCGCTTTCGACCATCACGTTCTGCGGTAGCGGGCGGCGGATCATGTTGTGCAGATCGGCGCCAGCAGGTACCATCGGGTAAACGGCGTCTTCCTTTTCCACGCGGAAATCGATGACGACCGTGCCTTCCGTTTCCTGCGCAGTGCGAATCGCGTCGGCCACTTCCGATCGTTGGGTGACGCGGATGCCAGTTAAACCATGCGCTTCCGCAATCTTCACGAAGTCAGGACTCTTCATCGGCGTAGCGGCGTAGCGCTTGTCGTAGAAGAATTCCTGCCACTGGCGCACCATGCCCAGGTAGCCGTTGTTGATGATGGCCACGTTGACTTTGATGCCTTCTTGCGCGGCGGTTGCCAATTCGGCTTGCGTCATCTGGAAGCCGCCGTCGCCTGAGATGGTCCACACTTCCGCATCGGGCCGCGCAAACTTCGCGCCGATCGCAGCGGGCAGACCAAAGCCCATTGTTCCAAGGCCACCCGAGGTAATGAAGTTGAAAGGCCGATCGTGTTTGTAGTATTGCGCCGTCCACATCTGATGTTGACCTACATCGGTACAGATTAAAGCTTCGCCTTTGGTGCAGCGCCACAAATCGTTAATCACATGCGCAGCGTACAAGTGACCGGTATCCGGCAGGTTCTGAATATCGCGCACGGCGGAGTCACCCTTGATCTCGTTGATGTGCGCCAGCCATTCGGCATGATCACACGCTTTAATGCGCGGTGACAATTCTTGCAACACATCGCACAGATCGCCGATGAGCGCCACATCCACCTTGACGATTTTGTTGACTTCAGACGGATCGATCTCGATGTGAATCTTCCTGGCGTGAGGCGCGTAGGTTTTGACGTTACCGGTTACCCGATCATCAAACCGCATCCCGAAGGCTAGCAGCAAGTCGGCCTGTTGAATCGCGTGATTGACCCACGCCTCGCCGTGCATGCCCATCATGCCCAGATTGAGTGGATGACTGGCCGGCAGGCTGCCAATGCCGAGCAATGTCATAGCGACGGGCGTATTCGTCTTCTCGGCAAATTCTTGCACAGCCCGCATCGCACCCGCTTGCAGTACACCCCGTCCTGCCAAAATGACAGGGCGCTTGGCGCTGCGGATCAAGGCCAGCGCCCGTTCGTATTCTTCGGGCAGGGCGTGCAGATCGGGCCGGTAGCCGGGCAAGCCGGGCGCGGCGGCGTCCCAATCAAAGTCGGTATCTTTCTGCTGCGCGTCTTTGGTGATGTCTACCAGTACCGGGCCGGGGCGGCCGGTGCGCGCGATGAAAAATGCTTCGCGAATGGTGCGCGCGATGTCTTCGGGGCGTGTGACCAGGTAGTTGTGTTTGGTGACGGGCAGTGTGACCCCGGTGATATCGGTTTCTTGAAATGCATCCAACCCGATCAGGCTGCTAGTGACCTGGCCCGTAATGCATACCACAGGCGATGAATCCATCATGGCGGTAGCCAGGCCCGTCACTGTGTTAGTCGCGCCGGGACCTGACGTGGCGAACATGACGCCGACGCGGCCCGAGGCTCGTGCATAACCATCTGCCATGTGGGTGCCGCCTTGCTCGTGCCGTACCAGTACGTGATGAATCGGGTAATCGAGCATGGCATCGTAAGCGGGTAGAATGGTGCCGCCGGGATAACCGAAGACAACATCTACACCTTCACGCACCAAACATTCCCAAATGACTTGCGCACCTGTACGTTTCATGTTCTCTCTCCTTACGCAGTACGCAGTACGCAATACGAAATACGTATTGCGTACTGCGTAATTAGATCGTTGTTGCTCCAGTCGATGCCGATGAAACCGCATTGGCATACTTTGCCATGACGCCGGTCTTGTAGTGCGGCGCAGGTGGCTGCCAGTCCTTCAAGCGTGCCGCCATTTCTTCTGCTGAAATTTCGACGTTGAGCTGCCGCGCATTGATATCGAACACGATGATGTCGCCATCGCGCACCGCAGCGATCGGGCCGCCGCGAGCGGCTTCGGGTGCGACGTGTCCCGCCATCAGGCCGTGCGTTGCGCCGCTGAATCGGCCATCCGTCAACAGCGCGACGGAATTGTCCAGACCCGCGCCGGCCAGGGCAGCGGTGACGCCCAACATTTCGCGCATGCCGGGGCCGCCTTTGGGGCCTTCGTACCGAATCACGACCACATCATTGGGTTTGATCTGGTTGTTCTTGACGGCTTCGAAGGAGGCTTCTTCGCTGTCGAAGACACGCGCCGGGCCGCGATGATAGACCATGTTGTGACCCGCCATCTTGACTACGCAGCCTTCTGAAGCCAGATTGCCCTTGAGAATGACGAGGCCGCCCGTTGACTTGATGGGATCGTCGAGTGTGGTGACGACTTTTTGTCCCGGCGTTTCCCGGGCCTTGTTGGCTTCTTCGGCGATGGTCTGGCCGGTCACGGTGAGGGCGTTGCCATGCAGGTAACCGCCGTCGAGCAGACGCTTGACCACCAGTGGAATACCGCCCGCGGCGTACAGATCATTCGCCACATAGCGGCCGCCGGGCTTGAGATCGGCAATGATCGGCGTGCGGGTGCTGATGCGATCGAAATCGTCGATATTCAATTCGACGCCCACTTCCTTTGCAAGCGCCAGCAAATGGAGCACACCGTTCGTCGATCCACCGGTGGCGGCGACGGATGTAATGGCGTTTTCAAAGGCCTGGCGGGTGAAAATCTGACTGGGGCGAAGATCGTTGCGGAGCAATTGCATGACGAGTTGACCTGCGGCGAAGGCGGCGGCATCTTTCTCTTCGATCATGGCGGGGATGCCATTGGAACCCATCGGGGAGATGCCGAGGAACTCCATCACGGCGGACATCGTATTGGCGGTGAACTGGCCGCCGCACGAGCCCGCGCCGGGACAGGCTGCGTCTTCGATCGCTTTCAACTGCGCTGCGTCGATCTTGCCGGAGGTGTACGCGCCGACGGCTTCGAATACGTCGGCCACCGTTAAATCGCGTCCGGCATAATGGCCGGGTGCGATCGAGCCGCCGTATAGCACCAGGCCGGGAATATCCAGCCGGGCCAGCGCCATCATGACGCCGGGATTGGTTTTGTCGCAGCCCGAGAGGCACACGAGCGCATCAAAATGATTGCCGCGCGCGACGAGCTCGATCGAGTCGGCAATGACTTCGCGGCTGATGAGCGACGCTTTCATGCCTTCGGCGCCCATCGTGATGCCGTCGCTGATCGAGACGGTGTTGAATTCCAGCGGCATGCCGCCCGCAGCGCGAATGCCTTCTTTGATCTTGGCGGCGAGGCGCCGAAGGTGGTAATTGCACGGACCGATTTCGGTCCACGTGTTGGCTACGCCGACGAGTGGCCGGTGCAAGTCGTCATCGGTAAAGCCGATGGCTTTGAACATCGAACGGGCCGCTGCGCGGCTGGGGCCATCGGTTATTGCGGAACTGTGTTTTTTGAGGTTATCCATTTTTCCATTTCCGGTTTTGAATTATCGATTGCTGATCAGATTTGTTTTCAATCCAAAATCTAAAATCAGCAATCAGAAATGCCTTTAGCCGTTGTAGTGATCAAACATCTGTTGCGCTACCCAGCGATCCGATTCCTCTTCGGTGGAGGGCTGGGCCGACACGGCGGAATGTGAACTCAGCTTAATCTGGGGCTTGTCGTATCGATCGGCTCCCAGCCGGGCGGTCAGGCTGATGTCGGTTTTCAGGTATTGTCCACGTCGATTGATTTTGGGAGTCATGGTTTCTTTTCCTTATAACACAACGAGCCACCGGTTTTGGGTGGCTCATTTGTGTGGCTTTCTTGAACTTGCTGACTAGTTGCTAGTTAGTCTGCTTTCACGGCCCACCCAACAGATGCTGGCTCCTTGATAACGACAATACCAAGGAGCACGACAATAAGGGACAGGCCTAGAGACAATGAGAAAGCGTTCATAAGATTAGGTAAAATTATATAAAAAATCGGCCATGCGGTCTACATGCAAACTGGTAGAAATCAAGCGTGATTTGTTTGGGCAAATTGCATAGCCGCCAGGCCCCTCGGATTCCAGCAGTCCAAAGGGCCTTCAAACGGCAGATCGATGCTTTTTCAACATGATCCGTCCTCGCGCGCGTCAGGGCCACATGTTCGCTCGTCCCTGCGTAGGATCCTGTCGGAGACTATACACCTTCGGCTGGGGCGAGAGTCAAGAGGGAATTCTGAGCGGTTTAATCGACTTTGGAATTCAACAACCGATGCGCCTTGATGGCAAGTTGCAGGGCCAGCCGCGTTTCGGGATTTTCCAGATCGATGCCGGCGATCTCGGCGATGCGTTCCAGGCGGTATTGCAGGGTGTTGCGGTGAATGAACAGCGCTTCGGCGGTCTGGCTGAGGTTGCCGTGATGCGCAAAGAAGGCTTCGAGCGTATCCAGCAAGCTGCTGTGCTGTTGGTCATCGTAAGCCGTTAGCGCGCCGAGTGTTTCAGTGCAGAAGGAAATGAGATCGGGGTGTTCGGCCATCTTGAACAATAGACGATAGACGCTGAGATCGCCGAAGTAGACCGGTTGTCGTTCATTCAGTTGATGCGCCATTTCCAGCGCTTGTTCGGCCTCTCGATAGGATGTGCGCCATTCCGAAGAACTGGTGGCCGGATGGCCGATGCCACAGCGCAGGATCGCTTTGGGATGTTCAGCCGTGGCGCGTGAGTAGATCGATCCGGCCAGATCGCGGGCGGGCTTGATCGAGCTCGCAGATTCTAACAGGATGAAGGCCCCTACATGGCCGGCTTCGGCATCGATTCGCACCAGCGCGGGGATGCGGCCCAGCCCCAACTCGCCGTTGAGGACCGTTTCCAATCGGCGCAGGGAGGGCGGGTTTTCGCAATCCCACCCGAAAGTGATCGCGGCGTGCGGCATCGAGACGTCATGCCCCAGTTGTTTGGCCCACTGCTCGACTTCTTTGAGCGAAGTCCGGCCGGCCAGCAAGGCGTCAATGAATTCGCCGCGCAATTGCTTGGTCACCTGGCTGACGGCTTTGGCTTTGGCCATCTCCAGGGCACAGGCTTCTGCACCTTCTTCGGCGACCAGCTCATCGAGCACGTCGAATTCTTCTGAGGAGCTGACCAGGGATAGATAACCGCGCGCGATGCCTTTGACGACGATGGGCATAATCACACGGGTCAGCCCGCCCGGCAGCGTTTGATGTTCGATGTGGCGCAGACTGGCGGCCAGATGCCGATCGCTCCAGCCATGTGGCAGATGCTCTGGATTACTCAGCGTTTGCAGCACAGCCGCCCAGCCTGTGCTGAGCGCGGGATGGGCCCAGGTCGCTGATACCGCCAGACGCTTGTCCTGTACGATCACGCCCTTGCGAGTCAGGTCGGCCATCGCCCAGACGAGGGCTTCCAGACCTGCGCCTTCGGCGACGAGTTGAGCCAGATGCTGGCGGACTTGCGCGGCGCGCAGGCTGGTCTGTGCGCGGCGATTGGTGATGAGCGTCAAAGCCGATTGATGGGCCTGGCGCAGCGAACTACTCGACGGCAGAATCACCAGCGGCAGATCAAGGGTGCGCGCCGCGGCGATCACCGGCTCGGGTAAGGGGCCGCAGCTGATCACGGCCGCCACGCCCGCGTGGGCCAGCAGCTCGATCGTGGACAGCTTGTTCGCCTCGAGGGGTTCGCCGCTGAGCAAAACGAGGTCATCGGCTTCGATATCGAGCTCGGCGGACAAAGGCAGGTTGACGACCACGGCCCATTTCACCACGCGGGTCTGCTGCTCGGCGCGGCCCACATACTCGGTGCCGACCGGCAGTGCCAGACGCAACAACTCGTTGAGTGTAACTGGAGCAGATGAAGTCTTCATACTTTTTACCGTGGATGGCTGAAATAGGGCCTGTATCGACGGTGAGGATTGTACCACTGTTGGCGGATAACAAGCAGCGTTGTGTGGGCTGCCTCGTCCGTTCGCCATTTTAGGAATGGGCAGGCAGAAAAGGTCAGCTGCATCCTGATCAAAACGCAGTGAAGTCGACGCCTGGCGGCCCACCTGAGCGCGGTGCGCTCAGGACACACCGCACTGCAACCACGCAGTGCGCCTAGCGGGCCACTGGCTCTCCAGTGGAGAGCCAGGCATGGCCGGTGCAAGTGTGGGCAGGAGCGGCCGACATCTTTTGCGTGCACACTCCATCATGGAAAGTTTGACATCGCCGCTTTTGTTCTATACTGATAGCGTCAACCGCGCCGACGATTACCGTAGTCCGGTCATGAGGATTGGGTAGAGGCACAAATAAAAACAAACGAAACAACCGAACACTCTCCCGCCCGACCTTAAATCCGAGGCCGGGCGGTGTGTTTTGGCGCGCAACGACGCTCTTGCTCCGCGGCCAACTGATGGTCAGCGTAGTGGCTTCATTTGCCTGCACTTCGGATAGTTTGAGCAGCCGTAAAACAGATTACCTTTGTGTTCGCCTTGTGCTACGGTTCGAACAACCATGGGGATGCCGCACTGGGGACAAAGCGGAGCAGCCAGCGTGGCATTGACAACGGCGGCTGGATTTTGAGTTACATTAATCGGAAATGTTTTCTGGCAATCCATACAGTAAGTTTTGCCGCCAAAGCGTTCTTTGTGATCCAAACAATACGTTGCTATTCTTTGGGAGATTGATTTCTGGCATCTGAAGCAACAATAGTCTGATTGAGGAGTGGGGCTTTCAGTTAGCGTATGAAGTTCTGGTGCTATTGGCTGGGCCTGCTGCTCAACCGGTTTAATATCAAACCTGGCATAGTAGTTGATCGGCGCAGGCTCGTGATACAT
>JADGQE010000068.1 GCA_017882055.1 Thermoflexales bacterium | reverse complement strand
CACGGCACACGTGTACCACAGTGCTCCCGCCGCGAGGACGCGGTTGGAGAGCGCTAAAAAAGCGTCCCATAGATCACGCTCGATCTATGGGACGCTTCCGTTTATCCGTTGTGCGAAGCAATCCGTTGCTTACTGCCCGAACTTGACGACCACTGTCATGCCCCAGCGCAAACGCGGATTGGTATCGACCAGGCTGACCTTGACCGTATTCACCACGTCGCCGCTCTTGAGTTGCGTAGTGCTGTGCTAATAGGGTCGCTGCACCTGCACGCCAGGCAGGGCTGCGAAATGTTTCAGATTAAGGGTAGCCAGGCGACAACCGTGTGTGATCGCCGTTGCGGCAATCACACAATCGAGAAAGCCCGGTCCGTGGCTCAGATGAAAACGCTTATATAAATCGAACGCGGCTTGTGAGATGTTTTCCTCGACCCAGATCAGCGTGTAAAGATTGAGTTCGCGCTCGACTGCGCGCTGCTCTCGTTGGTTGCGGCAGCCGGCTAACAGCTCTGCGCCAGTAATGACCGAGATCGAACGTGTCGGCTCCGGCAATGAGTCAATCCAGGTACGTGCCGGAGTGTGACCACGCAGGATATCGACCAGAATGGATGTGTCCAACAACCACTGAATGTCAGTTATTGCCATTGGTGCGCTGTTCAACCTTCTGTCGGAGTTGAGCTGCATACTCCGCCGAATCGATCAAGTCGGTGCGCCTGGCCCATAACCCAAAAGCTGGATGCGCGGCCCTGCGACGAGTTTGCCGTTTAGTCGCTTTGGCCGGTGCGGCGTGTAACAGGATGACCTCGACCGCGCCGGGCGAAATGTCACGCGGAACATCGACAATCAATTGGCGATTGGGTGTAATCTGGCCTTTGAGTTTAGTGGCAAGCATAGTTGGCTCTTCTCTGGCTGGTGCGAATGGTATCGTTAGCAAATCAACCTAAGCAAGATAATTATACACGAATTTGTCGCTTCCCTCTTCCATATATAAGGCTCCAAGCCCGCGTCCTCGCGGACGGTTCAACACACACTTGCACCCGCGCAGTGCGGCGGGCCTGTGCGGTGTCCTGCGATGGTCATCCGCAGGATGCCTGCACTGGGCCGCGCCCAGCACGGCACACGTGTACCACAGTGCTCCCGCCGCGAGGACGCGGTTGGAGAGCGCTAAAAAAGCGTCCCATAGATCACGCATGATCTATGGGATGCTTCCGTTTGCTCGTTGTGCGAAGCAATGCGTTGCTTACTGCCCGAACTTGACGACCACCGTCATGCCCCAGCGCAAACGCGGATCGTTATCGACCAGGCTGACCTTGACCGTGTAGACCACATCGCCGCTCTTGAGTTGTGATACTTCACCGATCGATTCCACTTTGCCCTTCAACTCGATGTCCGGCAGCGCATCGACTTTGACGGTGACTGGCTGCCCCGCCTTGATCGAAGGCACTTTGATTTCAGTCAGATCATTCGTCTCGACGCGCCAGCCCGAGAGATCGGCCAGCACCATCGCCGGTATCCCCGCCGCCGCTTGCTCGCCCAACTTGAGGTTGATCTTCGCAATCGTCCCGGCGAAGGGCGCTTTGATCTCAGTTTCCGACAAGGCCAGTTGCGCAGCCAGCAATCCCGCTTCGGCCTGTTTGGTCGCTGCGGCATAAGTGTCCACGGTTTTGCCTGCGGCTTCGGCCTTCAGCTGATCGAGCCGCACCTGGGCGGCGGCTTCACTGGCCGAGGCCGCCGCGATCTGCGCGACGCTGGCGCGATCGCTCAACGAGCCGATCTTCAACGCATTGAGGCGGGCCTGTGCGGCCTGCGTCGCCTCGATAGCGCTCTGCAGCTGCAAGCGGATGTCGCCGGCACCCTTGCTGTCTTGTTGTTTGTATAGGTACATCAGTTGCAGGGCCGTTTCCAGTTGCTGCTGGCTGTATTTGGCCTGCGCCAGGGTGGCTTCGGCCTCGATGATGGCGGCTTGATTATTGCGGCCTGCCGACGCGCCCGCCTGCCGGGCTTGCGCCGCTTGCACCTCGGCTTCGGCTGCGGCGATTTGCCTGGGCAGCTGCCTCTGATAGTTGGCCTGAGCGGCCCTGGCGGAATCGACTCCGGTTTGCGCTTCAGCCACGGCCGCGCGCAGCGACTCATTCCTGAGCCGCGCGATCACGTCCCCCGCTTTGACGGTGTCGCCTTCTTTGACCGGAATCTCGGCGACCTGTCCGCCGACGCTGAAGCTCAGGTTGGCCGATTGCAAGGGCAGAATTCGGCCTTCGGCCGTTGTGCCCGTCTCAGCCAGAGTCACAGTCGTGGCCGGGGCCGCCACCGCTGATGGCGCTGCCACCGCGGTCGGCGTGGCGCCGCACGCGCTGAGCGAGAAACTCGTCAGGATCAAAACGCCGATGATGACTACAAGTTTTTTATTCATGATATGAACCTCATTTTGTTGCGATGGGTTTAACCACTAAGACACTAAGTCACCAAGAGCTTGAGGAAACAGGTGATCCACCAACAGAAGACTTTGTGCCTTGGTGTCTTGGTGGTAATAAAATTACTGCGCGAAAGTGACCTGAGCCGTCATGCCCCAGCGCAGCGCCGGATCGACGTCGACCAGATTGATCTTGACCGGATAGACGATGTCGCCGCTCTTCTCTTGATACAGTTGGCCGATGGCTTGCACTTTGCCTTTCAGCGCAACGTCCGGCAGCGCATCGAATTTGACGGTGACGCCCTGCCCGATCGTGATCGCCGGCACTTTGATTTCGGTCAGGTCATCGGTCTCGATCTGCCAGCCGGAGAAATCGGCCAGCACGATGATGGCTGATCCCGGCGCTGCGGTTTCCCCGACCTTGAGGGTGGCCTGGGCAATCGTTCCGGCGAAGGGCGCGCGCAGCTCGGTATCGGCCAACCGGGTCTGGGCGGACTTCAACGCGGCTTCGGCCTGGTGCACCGCGGCCGCATAGGTTGGATTCGGTTGATCATTCGCTTCGGCCTTGAGTTCGTCCAGGTTCGCTTGCACCGCCTGCAATTGAGCTTCTGCCGCCGCAACTTCAGCCGCATTCGCGCGATCATTCATCGAGCCGGCCTTCAACTGATTGAGCCGTAGCTGCGCTGCTTGAGTGGCGCGTTTAGCATTCTCCAACATCAGCCGTGCGCGTTCTTCCGTGGGGCCTAGCAACGCTGGATGCTTGAGGATGTCATCGTAAGCATCCTGCACTTGCTTTTGATTGAGGACGGCTTGCGCCAGCGCTGCCTCGGCTGAAGCGATCGAAGCCCGATTATCGCGCCTGGCGGAGGCGGCCGCGATCTGCGCCTGAGCCGCTTGAATGTCGGCTTCCGCCGAGGCGATCAATTGCGGCAGCTGCTCCTGGTATTTGGCGAGGCTCGCTTTGGCGACGGCCACTCCGGCTTCGGCGCGGGCCACGGCGGCTTGTTGCGCATCGGCCCGCAGCCGTGCGATCAAGTCATTGGCTTTAACGGTATCGCCTTCCTTCACCAGCACTTCGGTGACTTCGCCGCTGGTGGCGAAGCTCAAGTTGGCCGATTGCACAGGCTCCAATTTTCCTTCGGCCTTGATCGCGGCGTTGTCGATCACGGGCGGCAGCGCGGCGCCCGGGGTGGGTGTCGCCGGAGCCGGTCCGCCACCGCACGCGGCGACCAATATGGCTAACAGCATGAAACCTATAACTATTACAGACTTCTTCATCTCAATTCCTCCACAACCGGACAAGGTAATCTCGTTTCCTTGCCGGCTTGTTTCCCTTTACTCGTAAGCCAGGCTTTCGCGCACACTGACCCGCGTCGCACGGATAGCCGGCAGCACGCTACCCAGAATTGACAGCACCACAATGATGATCAACCAGGTCAGTGCACCGGTCCACGAGAACTGATAGATCACGTCGAATTTGATGACACCGCTGATGGCCTGTGCAAATAAATTACCCACAGGCATACTCAACGGTATCGCGATCAACCAGGCCAGCAGACCCAGCATCAGTCCCTCGCCGACAAACAGGCTGGCCACCGTGAACGATGATGCGCCGATGGCCCGCATCACGCCAATTTCACGCCGTCGTTCCAGCACGTTGATCGACAGCGTACCCGCCAACCCGATGCTGCCGACCAAAGCGATCAAGCCCGACATGACCATCAACAACATCACCAGGATGTCGAATTGATTCTGGCTGTTGTGGAGCTGCTCGCCGGCCGTGACAACTTCGCCGATGTGATAGCCGCGGGCCTCAAGATCGGCGCGAAGCCGGTCGGCGACTTGCTTCTGAAAAGCGGCATCGTGCTGCGGCATGACGATAAAGCCGAATGAGGCGCGATCGAGGCTGGCGGTGTCTCGCAGGAAAACATCGCGCGGCACATAAGCGGTGGTTTGGTTATTGCTGAGATCAAAAACGCCCCCCACGATCGTCCATTCGGATTTTCCAGCGGCGTCCATATCGATCGTGATCTTGTCGCCGACATTAACCTTCAGCTTGTCCAGCAATTTCTGATTCAGCACCAGCGCATGATCGTCTTCGGGCAGCAGCCAGCGGCCTTGAGTCATAATCGGTTGAAAGAGCGTCTTTTGCGGCGATACGCCGTTCACATACACTCGCTCACCGGCCAGATCATCTTTGTGGACCAAAGCGGTGCAGGTGCGGAAGCCCCGCATCTCGACCTGGCTGACGCCCGGCACAGCAGCGATGATCGACTCGGCTTCTTCGATCCGGATGTTCTGGTTAAAGATGACAAAGGCATCCATACCCAGCGAGCGATACACCGAGACGAGCGTTGAGGTGAACGACTCGTTGACGCTGACGACCATGATGAAGACGATGCCGGCTGTCACCAATGTGATCTGCGTTAACACCACGCGGCCCTTGCACCGGAAGGTATTGCGCAGTGTCAAGGCCAGCGGACGCGGCAGCCCACGAATCCGGCTGATAAACCGATCGAATAGACCGCGCCCGTAACCGGTGCCAATGCCGTAGCTGCTGATGGCTTCACGCACGGTGATGCGCACACCCATCAAGACCGGCCATAATCCGGCCAGTAGCGGCGCGAACAATCCCACGACAATTTGCGCCGTGACCGCCGAAGTCGAGAACCGGAACGGTTCGGGCGGCACGTTCAATAAGCCGAGCAGCATACTGCCGAGGGCGTAAGCTAATAAGCCGCCGAGTGGCACGGCGATCAGCAGCGCCAGCGCCCCATAAAACGCTACCCCGCTCAGATAGAGCTGCAGCAGCTGGGGTGTAACAGCGCCGACTGCTTTCATGACGCCAATTTGCGGCATTTGCTGCGCGATGATGGCATTGATCGTATTGACAACCAAGAACAGTCCTAAAGCTAAAGACAGGATCGCCAGAACGCCCAGAATCAGCGTGACGGAATCGACCAGGTCTTGATTGAAGTGGCGGCCAGGATCTTGAATGCGTGAGTATCCGATCGACATGCCGCTCTTGCTCAGCTGATGTTTGATCGCCTGCAGCGTTTCCTGGGCCGAATCCTGTGAGAAATTGGGGATTTGGGCCTTGATCACATCGAAGTCGCTTGTGCCAAACAAGCGTTCAACCAGATCGCGGCTGGCGAAGAAGGCGGCATCCCCGCCAAAGGCCGGTGGATAAACCTGCAAATCGCGGATCGTTCCGGCATAGGCAACGGTGTGTTCACGATCGTCGATCTGTAGTGTGATGGAGCCGCTGGGTGGCAGATTGAAAGATTCCAGGGTTGTGTGCTCTGGTACCAGTGTGCGCGCCTCCGGCCATTGGCCGTTGAGCAGTTCCAGTCGATCAAATTGCTGATGGGTGTAGTCTGCTACCGCATAGATGGTCACATCACGCCAGGGCGTATTGGCATCAGGCCGCCAACGCGCGCCGAACTGAATGACCCCCTCGGTTGCGGCGACGCCCGTTACGTGCGTCAAGTTATGGACGACATGGTCGTCAACCGTGCCGTTGAGGTAGAGGATCAAGTGCGCGGGATTCGATTCACGATAACTACGCGTCATGTTCGTCGGCAGAAAGTCATTCATGCCGGTGACCACGCCCACGGCAAACACACCGATGGTGATGCTCAACACGGCCAGCAGGGTGCGACCTTTGCTATGCCACAGATCACGTAAGATTTTGCGATACCCGATGCTCATGCTGGCCTCGTCTGACGCTTCGCGTTTCTACTTCTTCTTTAACAGAGCTTCGGTTTCAGCGTAGCGCCGATCGGCTGTCTCGTCGAGACTTTCACGAGTGGGTTCTGATTGTGCTATCAAAGCGTTGAAGGTGTTGCGATCCAGAGTGATGACTTCGACGCCTGTGTCGAGCGCGGCTCGCACCGTGGCAGTACGCTCCGTACCGCGCAGCAGCGCAACACTTGCCCCGCGCGCAAGTGCAGGGGTCTCGCCAAAGTATTGGCCCGGCGTGAGCCGTGCCGCGACGATGTTTTGCCCGTCGGGGGTGCGCAGCACAACTTCGGCAGCGCCGCGGGTGATGATATAAAACTGATCGGGCGCGCTGCCGCTATGAAAGACGATGCTGCCGGGTTCGTGCTGTTCTGGCTCGACGTTGTGCGAAGCCCAGATCAATTGTTCCTGTGACAGCGTCGAGAACGCGCGCGCCAGATATTCTTCCAGCACTTCGCCGTCGGAGACGATGACGGCCCGATGCACGCGCTTGGCTTTGTCGCTGTCGTGCGTCACCATCACAATCGTCTTGCCCTGCTGCACCAGGCCCTCGAATAACTCGAAGACGTGCTCGGCGGTCTTTGAGTCCAGGTTGCCCGTCGGTTCGTCGGCGACGATGATCGGCGGATCGTTCGCCAACGCCCGCGCAATCGCCACGCGCTGTTGCTGTCCGCCTGATATCGCCGACGGAAGTTTATTGGCGTGCTGGGTCATTTTGACCATGTCCAGCAGTTCCATCGCGCGGCGTTTGCGCTCGCGCGGCGCATACATGTGGCAGAAATCCATGGGCAGCATGATGTTCTCAACCAGCGACAGTGTCGGCAGGAGTTGAAAGAACTGGAACACAATGCCGAGGTTGCGGCCGCGCCACTTGGCCATCTGGCCTTCACTCAAAGTATGCACGGGCGTCTCGCCGACGTACACTTCGCCCGACGTCGGGCGATCGATGCCCGTCAACATGTTGAGCAGCGTCGATTTGCCGCTGCCCGATTTGCCGATGATGGCGACGAACTCGCCGCGGTTGACGCGCAGATCGACATTCTTCAAGGCCGTAAACGGCCCCGCCGCCGTCTTGAAGGTCTTGGCGACAGCGTGCATGATGATCAAGTGGCCGTTCCGATCGGCCTTGCTCAAGGTTGAGGTAGTTTTGCTTCGTCCGAACATGCCGCCTCCATTTGCGAGAAACATCATCCCATTGCGGATAGCGGCCCGGCTGAGAGGCCGCCCTGCAAATTCGCAGGGTTATTGTAACCGAGTTGGATGATCCGATAAACCGGCCTTTGATGTAAACCCGGTAGGACTAAAGTTGGATAAATAGGGCAGGCATAAAAATCGCCTCGGCCGCAGCGTGGCGATCGAGGCGATTTCTTGAATTGAAGCAGCGCGGCTCTTACTTGCGTTCGATGAAATGCTCGGTAACAGACTCAGCTTCAAAGTAGCGCTGGCAGAATTCGCAGACGGCCGTTTGATCGTAAGGCCTGCACGAGAAGATGTCCAGATAGACCGTATTCTTGCCTTCCGAGAAATGTCCAACCACCGAACTCGTCTCGATCATCTGCACGACCGAGTAGCCGGACGTTTCAGCCCGATCAAGACCGAAGCGCTCGGCCCACGGCTCGCCAAAGCGCTTCATCTCGAGGACGTCATCGCACAACTGAATGACGAAGGCGATGATCACCTCGCGCGAACGGATTTTGGCTGGGTTGCACCGATACAGATCCAGGTTCAATTCCCAGCCAAATATACTACTTGTTTCAGCATCAGACTCACTCATCCTGCTTGCCTCCTTGTACTCTCGATAGTTTTGCATCCGTGCCGCAGGTGGCTGAGTGGATGCGCGAGATCGGACGATAGTGTAGCCCAATTGCGCGTGGTGTCAAGGTGTGGCATCAAATGTATGCACGCAAAAGGTGTCAGGCAAATCGGGTTCTGCCGCAGTTGCACTGCGGGCGGCGGGCATCAGCACGCTCCGCGCAACTGCTGACAAACTTTGCGTGCACACCAAATGAAAGACGCCAGGATTTTCCCTGGCGTCTGTGCGCTGATATGGGCTACTTCAAATAGATGCCGGTCGGATCGAGTTCTTCACGCAGCAAGCGTAGTTCCTCGTCGGTCGGCGGCTCGGTCGTTTTGAGATCGTCAGCCACTTTCAATTTCCAGCCGGTGTTCTTGATCGCCTGCTCGACGGTTGCGCCTGCGTGCAGCGCCGTCAGGATCAGTTCGCCTGTTTCTTGATCCGGCGTGAGAATGCCGAGATCGGTCACGACTTCATGCGGCCCGCCGCCACGCACGCCGGTAGCGATTCGCTCGGACTTGCCTGCCAGGAAGCCTGCACCCGTGATGAAGTCGCACTTCTCCGGGAAGCGCCGCGCTTGATGCGGCGTGATGAAATAAACGCGATTGGCCCACGCGGCGATCTCAGCCGAGCCGCCGCTGCCGGGCAAGCGCACTTTGGGTTTGGCATACGGGCCGATCACGGTGGCGTTGACGTTGCCAAACCGATCGATCTGCGCGCCGCCCAGGAAACCGACATCGATCTTGCCGTTCTGCAAATAGTACGCGAAGATTTCGTACATCGAGCAGATCGATGCCGCGCCGCTGACCAGGCATGGATCGCCGATCGACAACGGCAGCCGTGCCGGCTGTGCACCGATCACGCCCGCTTCGTAAATCATATTCAAATTGGGTGCGTGGGTGCGGCGCGCGAGGTTGCAGGCCAGGTTGGGCTGGCCGATGCCGACGAAGACCACGTCGCCGTCGCGCAGCAAGCGTGAGGCGGTCACGACCATCATTTCGGAGGAAGAGTAGTTAGTCATCAGGTTATCAGTCCTACTTTTTGTTTCCACGCACGAAGTGCAGATTGGCCGCGTTCCCACGGCGGAACTTTGTAACGTTTGATATCGAGCATGTTGCGCCAATAATTAAACGCGCGCGGATCAAGACGGCGATAGCCATGCGCGCGAACCCATTTCGCCACGCCGCGTTTGCCGTAGCGCTCCAGCAGCCATCGAATTTCGGCCCACGATCCACGGTTAAGTATGCGTTCGATCACAACGTTCGCATACTCGTCGGGATTCATGCGCACGAATTCGTATTCAGGAAAAAGCCATTGGCTTGATTGCGGTAATCCATTCGGCGCAAGTTCGACTGACATCGCACCTCCCTTTCACGTAGCACGCCGCACGTGTCAATACTTCCCGTAATTTACCGGCGCGCTCATGGCCGGCGGCACCTTCAAGCGCGCGTGCGTTTCCGCGCCCAACTTCGCCCAATACTCGGCGTGATCTTTCACGCCGTACACCCATTCATTTAGCCAGGCCTCCACTTTCTCCGGCGCCTCGCTGATTTTGTCCCATTCCAGGTAGAACTTGTTATCGCGATCGTAGCAGCCTTGCGTATACGATGGATGGGCGCAGTAAGGGACGTGGCATACGGCGCTGACCACGAAATCAGGGATCAGCGTGCGATTGGGGTCCGAGCGGATCGCGCGCTCGTCGACGATCTCTTCGACGGTGAGGATCACTTTTTTGCTGGCGAAAGCGACTTCTTTTTGCTCGCCGATGATGCCCCAGAACTGAGCGTTGCCGTTGGCATCGGCGCGCTGCGCGTGAATGATCGCTACATCGGGATTGAGCGCAGGCACGGTGACTAGCTCGACGCCGGTATAAGGGCACTGGATTGTCTTATACTGTGGATTCGCTTTGGCTAAGTCTTCAGTTCCAGTGGACCGCATCGGCAGGAACGGCAAACCCGACGCGCCCGCCGCTACGCGCGTAATCATGGCGAAGTGCGAGTATTCTTCGTAATCGAGCCGGCCCGCTTCCATTTCTTGCCGGATCACACGCAGCGATCCAACGCCGGGGTTGCCGCTGTATGAAAAGATGATCTTCCTGGCGCAGCCGGCGGCCACCATTTGATCGTAGATCAGATCGGGTGTGGCGCGCGCCAGCGTCAGGTCTTTCTTGTGCTGTCGAATGATCTCGTGGCCGGCGGCAAACGGAATGAGATGCGTGAACCCGGCGGCATACACCGTGTCGCCGTCGTTGACGAAACGCGCGATGGCTTCACTCAGGCGCATAACTTTCGACATCTTGATTCCTTATTGAGCCTTGCCGGTCACAAAAGTCGAATAGACAAAATCGATGAAGGGCTGATAGGCTGCCGCCTGCGCGGCAGGCACATCGAAGAACAGGCCGATGAAATAGCCGTCCTTTGCTTCGAGATAGCCAATGATGCTGCGATCGGCCTGCTTGAGGGTGACTTGAGTGCGCCCATCGGGCAGTGGCGCACTACTGCCGACTTCCGCGTTGATTTTGTACGTCTGGCGCAGTGACGTGACAGCTTGATTGGTCAGACCCGCAGTATCGAGCGTCGTGCTGATGGGCTGCTCGATGGTGTAAAGGGTGGTCTTGCCGGCCTGTGCATGCACTTGCATGCCCTTCTCGGTACCCTGGCGCGGCCACTCGACCGGCATGACCACGGCATAAGCCACGCCTAACAACGCGTCAAAATAGGTGCCCTGGACCACCTCGGGGTTTACTTTGAATGAATCGGCGTAAGGCTGCAATGCTTTCTGTAGATCGGCCCAGCCCTCCGTCGGCCCATCGACAATGGTGCCGGACAACGCTAGATCGCCATCGCGGAAAACGCCTTGCCCCGTGCGCTTTTCATTATTGCGAGTGAAGGTCACGTTCACGACGAATGCGCCATCGGATCGATGCTGCTTGTCCGTAATCTGAAGATCGGACGGGCGATTCAGCAGTATGCCGATCAAGTCCGAGGCGATTTGCAAGCCCTCGTCATCAGCCAGTCGATGATCGAGCAAGCCAGCATACCCCATGATTTCGGCACGATTGGTCGGATCGGAAAACGCCGCGATCGCTTCTGTCGACACATGATCCTGGGTTTGCTTCCAACTCTTAGGAACCTTCAATTCGAACACGCCGATCTGATGCTTGAAGTTAACGGGGTTGCCGGTATCGATCGGCGCGCTGCCACAGCCGGCCAGCACCACCAACAAAAGGCCGATCACCCCAAGCGATTTTAGACACTGCACCGCGCGAACGCAGTGAGTGCAGGTGTTTCTGATTTTAGATTTCCGATTGCTGATTGCCACTGCTCTATCTCCAATGTGTGAGTTATTGGTTTCGGTTCTGCTGCTGCGTGTGATCCCCGCTCTGTTTCATTTCTCATAAATAAAC
This sequence comes from Thermoflexales bacterium, assembly GCA_017882055.1. Lineage (GTDB taxonomy): Bacteria > Chloroflexota > Anaerolineae > Fen-1058 > Fen-1058 > JADGQE01. Next base: position 1,087 of record JADGQE010000068.1, on the reverse strand, counting down.
CACGGAGGCACGGCTAATTATACTCCGTGTCTCCGTGGTGAAGCCCTTATTGCTGGTCTACTCTTTTTCGATGCTGGTCTGGCTTTGTTCGTGCAGATACTGCGGTACGTAGTAGATCGAACCGCCAGCTTTGCCGGTACTACCGGAGCCTTTCCAACCACCGAACGGCTGGAAGCCCGGCCAGGCGCCCGTCGTCGCGCCTTGCGGCCGATTGGTGTACGTGACACCGGCTTCGATGTTGTCGAAAAACCACTGTGATTCTTTTTTGCTGCCGTAGAAACCCGCGGTCAAACCGTAATCGGCGTCATTAGCCAGCTTCATCGCTTCATGGATGTCGTCGTAACCCGCGATGGTCGTAATGGGCAGGAACATTTCGATCTTCCACAGACGATGATCAGTGGGCAGGTCAACTAATGTCGGCGCGCAGAAATAACCTTGGCCGAACTCGCCTTCGATCAGTTGTTTTCCGCCGGTCAAGATCGTTCCGCCTTGCGACAGTTCTTCGCTGAAGTTGGCATAGTCGTGATACGAATTCTTATTGGCCACCGGGCCGAGGAAGTTCTCGCGCAGCGTCGGATCGCCAATCTTGAGATGGTTGGTCAGGTCGACCAGCTTCTGCACGAACTTATCTTTGACGGCGTTGTCGACGTAGATGCGCGAGCAGGCCGAGCACTTTTGGCCTTGCAGTCCGAAAGCCGATCGGAGAATACCCTGCGTGGCTATGTCGAGGTCGGCCTTGCGCGAAACGATGACCGGGTTCTTGCCGCCCATCTCGGCGATACAGGGTCGCGGATACTTGCCCGTAGCGAAGGTCTTGTAGATATGCATGCCGACGTCATACGAGCCGGTGAACGTGATGCCGTCGACGATCGGATTGGCGATCAGCTCCTGGCCGATCGTCGAGCCGCCGCCCGTCACGTAGTTGAACACGCCATCGGGCACGCCGGCGTCGCGGAAGCATTCGGCCAGCAAGCGGCCCGCATACGGTGTATCGGACGCGGGCTTGAAGACGACGGTATTGCCGGCGACCAGCGCCGCGCCGCATGGCCCGCCGGCCAGGGCGAACGGGAAGTTGAAGGGCGAGATG